>SVKD01000006.1 GCA_015068645.1 Oscillospiraceae bacterium | reverse complement strand
GTACTTCAGATCAATAGTGGTCTGAGTCCAATCAGAAGCATTCTTGTTGATAGTTGCTTCAATCTTTCTTACCTTGTT
Source organism: Oscillospiraceae bacterium (assembly GCA_015068645.1). Lineage (NCBI taxonomy): Bacteria > Bacillati > Bacillota > Clostridia > Eubacteriales > Oscillospiraceae > Oscillospiraceae bacterium. The sequence continues at coordinate 126,246 of SVKD01000006.1, read as the reverse complement.
GCTGGTAGTTACGGTTACATTTGCACTGTTGATGGTGCCTTCACCGGAAGCCGCGAAGATATCACCTAATTTGATGGTCTTCACATTAGAGCTGCCCGGATCAACAACATCGTGTGCCACGAAGTAGTAATCATCTTTTACGGTGAATTTTTCAACCGGAGCTTTTTCGGTTACAGTTACGGTTGCTTCTGTAGTTTTGGAGTAGTTGTTATCCTTAATGGTAACCTTAGTTTCCCCTGCACCTACAGTAATAGAGGTACTTGCCCAGTTAGCTGCATCTACAGTTTTAGAGGTAGAGCCTACTGTGTAAGTTACAGTTCCTGCAATATATTTGCCGTTAGAAGAATGTGCAGCGAAGATGTCACCTAAAGTTAAGGTTTTGGTTGCACCTGCGTCAACTTCGTAAGACAGATCGGATTTCGCAGTCCATTTGGTAGCTGTTGACGGAGCAGTCAATTTAACGGTTGCAGTGGTTTCATTACAGTAATTGTCATCTTTAATCTTAACAGTTACAGAGGTTACACCGCCGGGGATAGATACAGAAGTACTTGCCCAGTTTGCAGCAGATACAGTTTTTGCAGTAGAGCCGATGGTATAGGTTACAGTACCGCTAATGTACTGACCATTGGTAGTATCTTCTCCGAAGATTGCACCTAAGGTAGTGGTTACTTCCTGTGCTTTCCAGGTTGCCTGTGTATGCTTGATAGAGGAGCCTACAACAGTAAATTTAGTTACGGGTTCTGCATCATTTAAAGTAATAATTGCGCTTGCAGGTTTACTGTAGTTATTATCTTTAACAGTTACAGTATATTCACCTGCAGTTCCGGGTACGGTGATAACACCATTGGAATAGCTTCCGTTACCGGATACGGTTACGGTCAGAGTTCCAATATAAGTACCGGAAATTTCACTAAACAGATCAGTGAAGTTGAAGGTCTGATTCTGACCTACAGTTGCAATCGTCAGATTACGGGAAACATTGGTAGTGTTCCATTTCTTCACGGTTGCGGGAGCAGTTAACTTCACATAACCGGTTGCAGTGTTACAGAGGTTGTTATCATTGATAGTAATGGTAACAGTTTCGTTAACACCACCGGGAACAGTGATAGTTGCATTTGCCCAATCGCTTGCTTTTACGGTGGTAGCCTTGCCTGCGATAGTAACGGTGATGTTACCGGTTACTACATTGGTACCGGTGAAGATATCACCCAGTTTTACGGAAACTGCTTTAGCATTTAAGGTTGCTAAAGTATGCTGAACAGTTACAGTAGTACCGGTGAATTTATCAACCGGCTGTTTTTCATTTACGGTAACAGTTGCGGTGTAAACATCGGTACAGAACAGGTCGTCAACGATGGTAACAGTATGAGTACCTACTGCAAAGTTAATAGAGGTATTTGCCCATTCTGCAGCAGTTGCATTGTAGGATTTTCCACCCACAGTGTAAGTTACAGTACCAACTTTGTAATTGTTCTGTAAGGTGAAGATATCGCTCAATTTCAGAGATTTGGTTGCACCGGGATCCACTTCGTAGCTTAAGCCGGTATTTGCTTTCCATTTAATAACCGGGTTCGGATTTACGATTCGAATGGTTGCGGTTGCAGGTTTGCTGTAGAAGTCATCAGTAACGGTTACTTTGTACTCGCCTGCAGAACCGGGAACGGTTACCGCACCGGTGGACTGATTAATAGTTACCACATCAGAAGGACTTACAGTAATTTTTCTGCCTTTAATCTGACTTTCAGCAACCTTGGTATCAAATAAACCGTTGAAACTGATGGTTTGTGCAGTACCGTAAGTTGCTAAAGTTAAGTTGGTAATATTAGTTTTGCCAACCCATTTATCAACAGGATTGGGAGCGTTCAGAGTAACAGTGGTAGTAGCGGTGTTACAGTTAGCGCCATCGGTAATGGTGATGGTGTATGCATCAGTACCGGTTAATACTACAGGAGTATTAGCCCAGTTTGCAGTGTCAACAGTTGCATTGATACCGTTTACGGTAACAGTTGCGCTGTTAATTTCTGCGCCTTCAACGGTGCCGAACAGTTCACCTAAGGTGGTTTCGATACCGCTTTCGATAGTGGTTAAGTCGTGAGTTAAGGTTACTTCTTTACCAACGAATTTATCCACTACAAGGTCTTCGGGTTTTACCAATCTGATAGCCCAGAAGGAATAACCGTTTGCAGGGTCATTGTTTTCCACGATAAAGGTATGGTTACCTTCTTCTAAAGTGATTTCGCCGATGGTATGCCAGTTACCTGCAATCAGGACAGCTTCATTGTTGGAATTGGGGATTGCCAATTCTCTACCATCAGTATGGGTAAAGGTAATACCATTACCATATACTTTACCATATTCGTTGGTATCGAGAAGAATTGCTTGTAATACATAGGTATCATCTTCGGGAACACCAATCTTGAAGCTGAACCAACCATCGTTATCAGCAGTATGAACTGTAATCATGTTGGATCCTGCATTCGGTAATGCGATCATTCCGCCGCATTCAGCAACATGTTTTACAAATGCTTCGCCATCATCAATGATGCTGGGCAATGTGTCTTCTACATCCACAACGATAGTGGTGGGAGTACAGAAGTAGTAGTCAGTGATAGTGATTTCCACTTTACCATAGCCGGTGAAGTTGATGGTGGATTTCGTCCAGTCATCGTTCACGTTGATGGTTGCATTTGCGGTGTTACCCTCGTAAATTACAGGAGATACAGCTACCTGTACATTTTCAGTAACAACGTCAACGCCGTTATCAACCACTTTGAACAGGTCACCAACGGTTAAGCTGGTTCCGGTATTCACAGAAGCTACATGTTTAGATTCAAATTTCACAACAGAATCTGCAACAACTCTGTCTAAGATAGTGATGCCTTCAAATGCGTAATCTTCGCCGTTATAAACGGGGATATTTTTTACGCCCCAGCCATCGCCCTGGAATAACTGGTTGAAGGGCAGATAATAATGCTGACGGTCTTCTTTTAAGTCGTTTAATTCGCCGTCACCATTTAAGTCGAAGGTTTCATATCCTGCATCTTCGTGTTTCCAAACTGCACCATTTAAGAAATGGTAACAGGTTGCATTTTCGGTGGAATGCTCGCCATTTACTACCACGTAGTTTGCACGTCCGGAAGCAGGAACAGTTCCGGTAGTACCGTCAAGGTAAGTAATGGTAGTACCGTTAACTTCTTTCACTTCAGTCAGACGGCTGAACTGATGATCGTGAGTATAGGATGCTAAAGAGTTATCAACTAATTCACAGTAGTAGTAATTGTTCCAATCACCAAAGTGAACGGTACAATCTTTTGCGGTGATACCGGTCAGATCAGGAACGGTATAACCTTTTTCATCGGTTGTACTTTTTTCAACAGTACCAATCATCATACCTGCATAACGGTACCAGTAGTACTGATAGTTACCACAAACGTCGTTGTAAACGTCGATCTGTGCAGCAACGTGACAGTTTTCGAAAGAAACGCCACAGTTACTATCGGGGTAGTATCTACCCATAATACCTGCGCAGGCAACGTCCCAGGATCCCCACAGAGCGGAGATTTTGTTGGTGTTGTCTACAGTGATATTTCTAAAGATAATGGGGGTATTTGCAATGTCGGTTGCGTCTTGAGAGTACCAGCCGCCGCTACCAACAATACCGCCGTTACCAATATTGTAAACCTGAGGATTACAGTTGGTAAGTGCGATATTTTCAAATACAGCACTTCTGCCATTCCAGCTTTCAGCGTAGGAAGCGATAACACCGGTAGTGGTGATTTCACCAACAGAGATGAAATTATCAACGGTTAAGTTTTTAATGGTACCGCCGTAAACTTTACCGAAAATACCCATACCGTCACGATAGTGCTGTTCCTGGGGAGTGTACCAATTGTGGTCACCTTTCATAATCCAGGTGGTCTGGAAAATGTTTGCAATGGTGTGGCCATTACCGTCGAAGGTACCTTCAAAAGGTTTCATTCCGCTGGTGATGGCGGTGCCGGATTTGGGGTAAGTCCCTTCGGTGTTGTAATAACCAACAGGATAGAACACGTCGCCCGGCTGATCGTTGGGTTCAGCAACAGCTATGCCACCGAAGTCCAGGTCAGCAATCAGTTTTACGGTTTTGCCTAAGAAAGTATCTTCTTTCTGACCGTTCATACCACCAACGATTGCAGAGAAACCTGCCATCTGGTCAGCGTTTGCAATTTCAAAGGTAGTTTTATCTGCACTATACCAGGAATAGTCGTATTCACCATTCCATACTTTGTCATTGGTAGCCAGTAATGCGATTTCGGAGAAGTTTGCCAATGCAACTGCAATGGTACCGTCTGCCGGATCGTATGTAAACTGGTTATGTTTTACTAAGTCTGCTTTGGTTTCTACTTCTTCCATGGGAACAGCTACGCCGTCTTCAACATGGAATAAGCTTAAGTTACCTTTGTTGTAACCGGGTTCGGTTGCTTCTTTTAAGGTAACGATGATGGGAGTGGTGTTCTCTTCGGAAACGCCTTCCACATGAACGTCCATAGCGGACAGAGTTTCGTTTGCACCTGCTTCCACGCCACTTTCAGAATTTTCTAAAGCGGTGGTGGTTAAGGTTAATTCGGTTACACCTTTATTTAACAGAACGCCTGCAGGAACTTCTGCAGTTACATTACCATAGGTTAACACCTGTGCTTCTTCGGTAATGTTCTGCTGCTGTTTGAAGGTGTAGGATTCGCCGATTACATAGTATGCACCGTTATTGGACGGATGATACAGTCTTAATTCTAATTTTGCTTCCACATCGGGGTTAGCAGCTAAGAAGCTATCGGAGAATTTGATACCGCAATCAAAGTCTTTTACGGTTTCTACCACATCACGGAAAGTAATGTTTGCGCCATACAGACCTAATACGCTTACTGCTTCATTTGCAGCGATAGCGGTTTCGGTTGCAGGCATTTTTACAAATTCGGGACCAAATTCATCATACTGACCTGCAAGGTAAGCATCTTTGGTGCCGTTTGCATTTAAGGTTAAATCCTTATTTACAGTCAGAACATAGTCTGCTTTCCAATCAGCATATGCGGATAACTGACCGTCAGTTACTTCATTAGCAGAGAAGTTCAGCGCGTAGTCTAAACCTAATTCTTCTGCATTCAGTACAGTTACGGTAGTGGTGGGCAGAGTGCAGGTGAATTCATAAGTTTCACCAATTAAGTAAGATTCTGCTTCATTTAAAGGATTATACATTCTCAGTTCCAGAGTTACGTGTAAATCCGGATTTGCTTCTAAGAATTCCTGAGTGAAGAATACACCGCAATCGAAGTCTTTTACTCTGTCGAACACTTCCTGACAGGTATACTTCAGACCGGGTTTGCCATAGGTCTGAGCACCGGTTTCCATAATCTTTAACGGAGTATTAGCCGCTAAGGTTACGTCTTTTTTCGGTACCTGTACCCATGCAGGGCTCCAGGAATCATACTGACCTGCCAGGTAACCGTCTGCAGTGCCGTCTAAATTAAAGGTAACGTCTTTGTTCACCTTTAATTCGAAGTCTGCATACCAGTTGCCGTAAGCTAACAGTTGAGCTTCGGTTACAGGATCAGCTTTGAAGTTCATTGCAAAGGTCAAGGGAACCTCGGTAATTTCTCCTACATTCAGAGAAGATACAGTTGCAGTGGGACGAGGAATTTCTGCACTACGGCTGATTACGCCGGGGAATTTCAGGAGAGGTTTGATGGTATCTACTCCTGTCCATGCAAAAATTTTAATAATATCGGTATCGGCTACCGAAATCTCGGGAGTTGTGTAGGTTACACTTGCTCCGATAGTAGATTCAACAGGAACGATAGATTCCACTTTTGTCAGTTTACCGTTTGCTGCATAATGAGAAACGATAACGGAAGCGTTATCTTCGTAACGTCCTGTGAAAGTTGTGGTTGCGTAGATGCTGGTTACACCATCAAGTGACGTAATCTGTTCGTCATTCAATGCATTGTAAAACACGGTAGTGTTTACCGCTGCAGATGCAGTAAATGCAGTCAGCATACCAACCACAAGGGTCAGCGCGAGAAGAAGACTAAAAAACTTCTTCATACGTTGGCACTTCCTTTCTTAAATTTTGTATATTTTTTATTTTTTTGCAAGTTAAAAATCTCGTGATACAGACAATGCACCACGATATACTATCCTATTGTTTAACAAGTATATCATTTATTTCCAAACTTGTCAACACTTTTTCAAAGATTTTTATACAATTATATTATATAATACATAATTTTAAAAATAAACATTATTCCTTGACAGTTTTTCTCTGTTATGATACAATATTTTTAATTAAATTTCTAATCTTCGAGACCAGATTATTTTTTTAGAAAACGAAGGTGAAAACTTATGAATATTACTGTCGCCATTGATTCTATGAAAGGAAGTCTTTCCACCTTTCAGTCGGGAGATGCAATCGCTGAAGGAATCCAGCGTGTCATTCCCGATGCAACAGTAACCGTTTGCCCCATTGCAGACGGCGGCGAAGGCACTGTGGAAGCCATTGTATCTGCAACTTGTGGAACATGGGTAGAAACAACCGTAAAAAACCCCTTAGGACTTCCGGTAACCGCAAAATACGGTATTAACAATCAAACCGCCATTATGGAAATGGCATCAGCCTCCGGCATCACGTTGATTTCGGAAGAAGAACGAAACCCATTACATACCACAACCTACGGCGTGGGTGAAATGATTTATGATGCAATCCAAAAAGGCTGTCGCAAATTTGTGATAGGCATAGGCGGAAGCGCCACCAATGACGGTGGTATCGGGATGCTTCAAGCGCTAGGATTTGAGTTTTTCAATCAAAAAGGTGAACAGGTTCCGTTTGGTGCCAAAGGATTGTCCGAAATTGTTGCCATCCGTACAGAGAATGCTTTAAAAGAACTTGCCGAATGTGAATTTTGTGTAGCGTGTGACGTAACCAATCCTCTTTGCGGAGAACGGGGCGCCAGCGCAGTATACGGTCCCCAAAAAGGTGCTACTCCCGAAATGGTGATTCAAATGGATGGTTGGTTGAAACAGTATGCTAAGTTAACCAAATCACTGCTCCCCTCCTCTGATGCAAACTATCCCGGTGCAGGGGCAGCAGGCGGGCTTGGGTTTGCTTTTCTTTCTTATTTGAATGCAAAACTGGAATCCGGCGTGGATATGGTTATCAGAGAAACAGGTCTGGCAGAAAAAATCAAAGATGCTGACTATGTGATTACCGGAGAAGGACGATTAGACGGGCAGTCCTATCAGGGCAAAGCACCCATTGGTGTGGCAAAACTGGCAAAACAGTTTGGAAAAACCGTGATTGCGTTTTCCGGCTGTGTGACTGAGGATGCCAAAATTTGCAATGACCACGGTATTGATGCGTTCTTCCCCATTGTGAGAACTCCCTGCTCTTTGGCAGATGCAATGAATGTGGAAAATGCCTACCGAAATTTAGCAGACACTGCAGAACAGGTATTCCGTTTGATTACGGCTTGTAGGTAACATAAAAAAAGGTGAACAAGTTGTTCACCTTTTTTTCTTTTTTTACCACTTATTTCTTTTCTCTTGCAAAAGTTTTGGCAAATAACCGTTCTGCATTGAATCTGAAGATATTTGCCTTATCTTCGTTGGAAATCTGAGCATATTCAATTCTGCCACGCTGGAATCCCGAGGAATAACCATCTGTTCCATATAAAATTTTATCAGATCCCACACGATTCACAATATATTCTACTCCCACATTGCAATAACTTGCAGAACCGGAAGTATCTGCCCACACATTGCCATGTTTTGCCTGCTCAATAGCATCTGCATAAGCTCTGCCTAACCAGGAGCACATATGTGCTACGAGAAAAGTAACATCGGGATATTTGTCTGCATGAGGCAAAATCCAGGTGGCACTGTCTTCCGGATGAATCTGCACAACGGCACCAAAATCAGAGGCAAAGGAGAAAATTTTGTCCCCAAATTCCGCTAAGGTATAGTTATGTTCTTTGGGATGTAATTTAATGCCCACGCATTTTCCGTTGTTGAGCATTCTTTTTGCCTGCAGGAAGCTATTTTCGTTACGGGGATCAATTACTACCCACTGATACAGATAGTCCACTTCCTGAGATAAATTCCATAAGTAATCATTTTCAGACTCCACCATCTCTGCGTTGCATACCGCTTCCATGGTAGAAATAAAAATTTTATCCGTATTGGCAGCAGAAGCAACCTTCCAACTGGTTTCCAAATCGTTTAATTGCATCTCATTATCATATTTCGGGAAATGAAAAATATGATTGTGAGCATCAATCGCCTTGAGGTTTCTCACATCATTTAAATCCATAATACTCTCCTTTCGCACTTTGCGAAGTATTCTTTTTTCACTATATCACACCATCAAAAAAAATGCAACCCTTTCCAAAAAAATGGAAAAATTATTTACTTTTTCATTTTTTTGTATTATACTGTAAACAAGAACTTGTAAAAAAGGTGGTGATTGATTTGTTTGAAGCAACCATAAACGAAAGTCTTTCTTTCCCGTTTTCGGAAGAAATTCTGCTTTCTGAATTGTTAAAACGGGCAGGAGAAATCATTTCCATGCCTTGCGGACAAAACGGCACCTGCGGAAAATGCAAGGTAACTGCAATCGGAAGTCTCTCCCCACTTACCGAAAAAGAAAAAAGTATTCTCACAGAATACGAAATCGCAAATCATATTCGTTTGGCTTGTCAGGCAAAGGCAACAGGAAATGTCACGATTACGGCTGAAACCTTAGCCCCTGTGGTGGAAATCGACTTCTCTTGGGAAAATTACCCTATCACCTATGATTACACCGACGGTTTAGTGATTGATATCGGAACCACTACCATCGCTGCCATTTTATATAAAAATAAAAACATTGTCAAAAAAATTACTGAGGAGAATTATCAAACCGCCTACGGTGCCGATGTAATTTCAAGAATTGCTTTTGACAAAGAACACCCCAACCTGCTCTCTAATCTGTTGCAAAAACAGATTTCAGAAATCATTACCCAATGCAACACCCCTGAAAATATCGTGATTGTTGCCAATACAGTAATGCTTCATTTTTTAACGGGACAAGATGTTTCTCCTTTGGGAGAAGCACCTTATACTCCCACCGATTTTTTTGGAAAAGAATATTCCATTAGCGGAGCAACTTGTTATCTTGCTCCATGCATTGCTGCTTTTGTGGGGGCAGATATCACCGCAGGAATTTTAGCATCCCGTATGGCAGAATCCAAAGAAACTGCAATGCTTGTGGATTTAGGAACCAATGGAGAAATCGCCTATTTTGACGGCTCTACTCTTTCCACCGCCTCCACAGCGGCAGGTCCCGCCTTTGAAGGAGCTGGTATCTTTATGGGGATGCCTGCCAAACCGGGTGCCATTGACCGCGTATGGATAGAAAACAGCGAAATTTTCCATCACGTAATTGGTGATGCAATCCCACGGGGAATTTCAGGAAGCGGAATTGTGGATGTGTTGACGGTGATGAAAACAATTGACATCTTAGATGAAAGCGGATGTCTCATTGAAGAACACCCTCTCTGTCAAAGAGATCACCACGGAAAGCCCTGCTTTCGGATTCCCAATAGCGATGTAATGATCAGAGCGTCGGATATCCGCAAACTGCAACTGGCAAAAGCGGCAATCCATGCGGGAATGCTCACCTTGGCAAATCGAGTAGATACCTTATATTTATCCGGTGGTTTTGGTTCTAAAATCAATTCCAGAAATGCAGAAGAAATTGGTTTATTGCCAAAAAACTTTGCCAAAACTACAAAAGCATTGGGCAATACCGCCCTCTTTGGTGGCACATTAGCACTGTTTTCAAACGATGCTCGAAAGAAAATGAACGAGCTATCAAAAAAAGCCAAAACAATTGCCTTGCATCAAAATCCTGATTTTACCGAAATATATATTGAAAAAATGTGTTTTTAAAAACAAAAAATACGGAGTGAAATTCACTCCGTATTTTTTTTATTCCAATTAATTTAAAATATACACATTCATGGTTCTTCTACCGAACTGCATACATTCGGAATAGGTATCCATAAACAAATCAATACGATTGCCTTTAATTGCTCCCCCGGTATCCCCTGCAACAGCACAGCCGTATACATAAGAACCATCGGGCGATTCAATATAAAGTTTGGTTCCTAAAGGAATTACCTTAGGATCCACCGCAACTACACCGCGTTGCGCCATCATACCGGATGCAGTAATACCATAGCCTCTGTCTCCGGGGCGTTTTCCACAGCTTTCATAGCTTAAATCATAAGCAGAAGCCTCCATGGGAATCATACGGGCGCCTTCCAGGCTTGCGCGGTCAATACTACCACGATAACCAATCGGCGGAATGTAAGTGCCGATTTCCACCACTCGGTTTACAGGTGCTTTTACTACAACTTCATCAACCTGAACTTCGTGAATCACTTCACCGTTTCTCCAAATACGATGATAATAGATTTCCTTCACACCGTTTTCACCTTCGGTTTTCACTCGTTCGGTTCCTTTTTCCAAACGGTTATTTTCCACGGAAACAGATTCGAAAGGAACATCTTCGCTGAGAATTACCACTTCTGTTTCAGCTTTCGCCAAAACAATGCAACAATCCTTGGTCAAGGTAGTATCCAAAGACGGAGTTACTAAATCGAATTCTCCTAAAACAACACCATTCTCTTCCAAGAAATCACCTACGGTTGCTGCCGTAGTCAAGAACTGTGTTGTTGTACCATTTACTTCGAACTCTACGGGAATCGCACGATCCACGTGGAGAACCTGACCATTGTACGCTTCATCATAACGGTTCGCTGAAATTTTATCTTCTTTTTTCAGCTCAATATCCGCTTTCTTCAGAACGTCATCTACGTTCTTGCCATACACAAATACTTCTTCCTGTTCTCCGTTCATATCAATCACAACAGATTTCCCAAAACAAGTAGCGGAAAACAGAATAATCATAACTGCAACCGTTAAAAAGAAGGTGCATACCATAAGTCGTGACTTGGCAGTGCCGGCCCGTTTCTGAGCCATTGCTGTGTTCATCAAAATAAATTTCCCCCTATTTTTTTATTAGCCGTTTTCTTCCCGATTATTTCATTCAGATTTGGGAAAGATGGTATGGAAGAATTGTTACAAATCCATTACATCATAAAAGCCGATTTTTTTGTCAAAACCTGCCTTCAAAACAGCCCTTTATTTTTTTCGGATTGTTCCCATAATAACACAAAAATGCCCATTTGTCAAGCTTTTTCGGACATTTGATAGTTTTTTGACGAATTCCGACGAACAAAAAATCCGCCCGATTCCGCTAACCGTAAGGGATTACGCTTTGTAAAAAAAATTTAATTTTTTTCGTTATTTTTGCTATTTTTTATAGTTATTTATATACAAAATTGACAATTTTTATACTTGGTTTCAAAAAATAAACAAACCGTAAAAAAGTTAAAAAAATTGCATTTTAATCTCCAACAAAAAAAGTATTTCATACATGAAAAATTCTATTTTCCGATATAAAATTACAGCATTTTTTTGCAGAAAATTGTATAAAAAACTCACTTTGAAATAGATCTGTCAGGGCTAAAATGATACAAAAATCTCCGAAAAAAGCCTTTATTTTTCTCTGAAAAAATATAAAAAAACAGTGTTTTTTTCACAAAAAAAGCTCACAAAAATTAAAATTTGTGAGCTTTTTATGAAGAAAACAATCCATTGATTCAATTTTTAATGGCTTTTTGACTCGACAATGTGAGCAATTTTTTACTCTTCATCATCCTGACAACCATGGTCATGTCCACAGCTTCCGCAACAGCCTGTACATCCGCCACCGGGGATTTCACGACCTGTTTTCACATAATAATCCTGAATAGCAGCCTTGATAGCTTCTTCCGCCAACACGGAACAGTGAATTTTTGCCGGTGGCAACCCTTCTAACGCTTCCACAACCGCCTGATTGGTAACAGCAAGCGCTTCTTCTAAGGTTTTGCCGATAATCATTTCAGTTGCCATACTGCTGGTTGCAACCGCTGCACCGCATCCGAAGGTCTTGAATTTTGCGTCTACAATCACATCATTCTCTACTTTTAAGGAGATTTTCATAATATCTCCGCATTTGGCATTTCCAACCTGTCCAACCCCGTCAGCGCCTTCCAAATCGCCCACATTGCGGGGATTCTGAAAATGATCTAATACTTTTTCTGTATACATATATATATGCTCCTTTCTTATTATTGTTCCAAAGACATGTCATAAATAGGAGACATCAGTCTTAAACGATGCACGATTTCCTGCAATTTAGAAACTGTGAAATCCAGTTCCTCCTTGGTAGTTTTCGACGATAATGTCAAACGCAGAGAACCGTGTGCAATTTCGTGGGGCAATCCTAACGCTAAAAGCACGTGGGAAGGATCTAAAGAGCCTGAGGTACAAGCAGAACCGCTAGAAGCACAAATACCGTTAATATCCAACATCAAGAGCAAGGATTCCCCCTCAATATAACGGAAGCAGAAATTCACGTTATTCGCTAATCTGCGCTCTCTGTGACCGTTAAACTTGATATACGGAATCTTTTCTTCAATTTGTGCAATCAGATAATCTCTTAATTCTTTGATTTTTGCTTGCTTGTCGGACAAATTGGCAACTGAAATTTCCAGAGCTTTTGCTAATCCCACAATGCCTGCCAGATTCTCGGTACCGGCACGTTTGGAGCGTTCTTGCGCGCCACCGTGCATAAAAGGATCAATTCTTAATCCCTTTCTCACCAACAGTGCACCAACACCTTTGGGCCCGCCAAACTTATGAGCCGACAGAGATAACATGTCAACACCTAATGTTTGAAAGTCAATCGCTTCTGCGCCAACTGCCTGAACAGCATCGGTGTGCATACAAATGCCATGTTCCTTGGCAATCTTTGCGATTTCAGCAATGGGTTCAATGGTACCAACCTCATTATTTGCATACATCACGGAAATTAAAATCGTAGTATCTTTGATAGCGTTTTTCACATCTTCCAAGGAAACAAGTCCTGTTTCATCCACCGAAAGGTATGTCACTTCAAATCCGTTTTTCTCCAAATATTCGCAGGGGTGCAAAATTGCGTGATGTTCAATTTTAGTGGTAATAATATGATTGCCTTTTTTGCGGTTTGCCATCGCATAACCTTTGATGGCCCAGTTATCCGCTTCGGATCCGCAACCTGTAAAATAAACTTCATTCGGTAAGCAGTTTAAGATATTTGCCACAGAAACTCTGGCTTCTTCCAACAAAACCTTGGCATCCTGACCTACATGATATACGGAAGAGGCATTTCCATAGGTGTTTTTCATCACCTCTGCCATAGTATCTATCACCTCGGGATGCATGGGTGTAGTTGCTGCATGATCCAGATAAATTGTATTCGTCGGACGATTCATCGTCACCCTCCTCCTTACTGTGTAAAAAAAGACCGCTGAACAGACATTCATTTCAGCGGTCTTCTCATCGTTTTCGTATAGATTTAATCGGTTATTTTACCGTCTCTATTCCACTTCTTTGATACTGATGGTTCTGGTATGCTGAGTATGGAACCATTCTTTTTTGTTCTTCTTGGCTACGCCGATAAATGCGATAGGCAACCAAGTGTAGGTAAAGAATAAGTACGGAACATAATAAACCACTGTTTTGATTGTCAATTTCTTTTCTAACCATAAAATGGCGGGAACATACGCAAGCTGTCCATAATACAGCAAACTCCAAAACAACGGAGAACCGAAATCTGCAAACGAGAACCAGATTTTAGTGTTGGGATACCAACTCTGAACAACTCCCATTACTGCTGTAACCGCTAAAATCATCATCAGAAGCGGCTGCAACAAATAAATGATACAATCGATGTAACGAAGTTTTCCTTCTTTAAAGAAGCTTTTCCCCAACTTCGGAACAAAACGGGATGCAACATCTGCATGCCCCTGAGTCCAACGGATTCTCTGTTTCCAGGACTGAGATAAAGTCAAAGGTTTTTCATCATAAACAATCGCTTTTTCTGCCCAGCCAACCATAATATGATTCTGAAGAAGCTTCATGGTGAATTCCATATCTTCCGCCAGACAGTTTGCACCCCAACCGAATTCTTTGATAATCTCGGTTTTCAAAGCAAAACCGGTACCGTTTAACTGATTGGGAAGTCCAACATTGTATCTTGCAGTCTGATAAATTTTGTTCATCAAACCAAAGGTAATCGCGTAAGATGCGGTAACCCAAGTATCGTAAGGGTTCTTGGTTTCGATATAACCCTGAACAGCTTCGTATCCCTGGCAAAGACGTTTGTTGATTTCATTTAAAAATTCGCCGTGAGCAATGTTATCCGCGTCAAAAACACAAATTGCATCGTATTCTTTTTCGCCACTTAAAATTTCGTTAAACGCCCAGTCTAATGCGTAGCCTTTACCGCGATGGGTTTCGTTGAAACGCTCCAGTGCAATCGCACCCGCTTCTCTTGCGATATCTGCGGTTTTATCAGTACAGTTATCTGCAATTACGTAAATATCATACAAATCATTATCGTAATTTAAAGCGGTTAAACTTTCCACCATGTTTTTAATTACGCTTTGCTCGTTGTGAGCAGCTACCACCATAGCAAAGGTGTGTTTTTTATCAACAACAAATTCTTTCTCTTTTCTGGGAAACCATGCGAAGAGGGAAACAATAAAGTGGTACCCTGTAACAACATACGCAAAAAGCTGAATCAAAAAACTCAGAGCGATAAAAATAGGTTGCATAACGATGTTCTCCTTCAGTATACTTTCTATGTACTACAACTCCCTTTATCAGGGCATTTTTTTACCTATATAAATATAGCACAACCCCTTTGAAAATGCAAGTGATTTTTGCAAAAAAAAGCAGAATTTCAGGATTTTTTTTCGGGGTCATGTCAAAATGAATAGAAATTTCAAAAAAACTATAGACAAATTGTGCATTTTATTGTATAATCGGTAAAGTGACACTGTCATAATCTATTATAAGACTATGACAATGATGCAAGAAACTTTTGTATTTTACGAAATGTTTTGACGAAACACGGACCGTTTTGTTCCAAAATATTTCCAAAATATTTTAAGAAAAAATGTGACGATTGAATAAAGGATTCTGCAATGGCAACCAAATCAGTTTTTGTGTGTAATGAATGTGGATATGAAAGCTCCAAATGGCTGGGCAAATGCCCCGCCTGCGAATCATGGAATACTTTTTTTGAACAAAAGATTGCCAAAACCAAACAAAGCACTTTAACCACTCTTCGGGAACCGCAAAAAAGCGAAGTTATCGGTCAGGTGGATTTAACCCCTGTGCCCAGAATGGATTCCGGTTTTTCAGAGTTGAACCGTGTTCTTGGCGGTGGAATTGTTCCCGGCTCGGTTTGTTTGCTTGGCGGAGATCCCGGTATCGGGAAGTCCACACTGTTACTTCAGATTTGCAGTCATCTTGCCAAAGACGATCAACGGGTGCTTTATGCGTCAGGCGAAGAATCTAAAACCCAAATCAAGATGCGTGCCATTCGTCTGAACGCCTCAGAAAGAGATATTTTTCTCTATTCTGAAAATGAACTGAATTCTATTATGCGTGAAGCAGAGGCAGTAAAACCCGGTATTCTGGTGGTGGATTCTATTCAAACAGTGTATACCGAAGATACACAATCTACCCCCGGAAGTATTAGTCAGGTGCGAGAATGCACCATGCGTCTGATGCGCTATGCAAAAGAAACTAATACCTGTGTGTTCATTGTGGGTCATATGACCAAAGACGGTATGATTGCAGGTCCCAAAGTGCTGGAGCATATGGTAGACTGCGTACTTTACTTTGAAGGAGAAAAAAATTCTGCATACCGCATTATCCGTTCCAATAAAAACCGCTTTGGCTCTTCTAATGAAATTGCCGTGTTTGATATGTTATCCGATGGGCTCTCCGAAATTACAAATCCCTCAGAGTTGTTTATCGGAGGCCGTGTAAACGGTGTGTCGGGTAGTGCGATTGCCTGCACGCTGGAAGGTAGCCGTCCCATTTTAGCAGAAGTACAAGCTTTGGTTGCCAAAACAGCATACAACAACCCCAGAAGAACGGGTACAGGAATTGATTCTAACCGCTTACACTTGATTTTAGCGGTATTGGAAAAACGGGCAGGACTTGGTTCTCTCCCTCAATCAGACGTTTACGTGAATATCACCGGCGGACTTGTTGTATCCGAACCTGCCTGCGACCTGGCAATTGCCATGGCGATTGCATCCGGTGTAAAAAATATGCCGTTACTCTCTGATTGTGCCGTTTTCGGTGAAATTGGATTATTGGGAGAAATCCGCTCAGTCAGCGGAATTGAAAAACGAATTTCTGAGGCAGAAAAACTTGGTTTTTCCAAGTGTATTCTCCCCTATCATAACTATACATATATAAAGGTATCTGATTTCAAACTGGAACTGATTCCCGTCAAAAGTGTGTTAGATGCCTTCCAAAAAGGATTTTCTTCACAGGATAACGATTAAAGAAAGGATCACGCCGTTTTGATGGACGAAAAAGAATTAATCAGACAATTGAAAAACGGCAATGAAGAAGCTTTTAACGAACTGGTTTCACGCTATTCGAAAAAGCTTTATTACCTGTGCTTAAAAATGTTGCAAAATGAAAAAGACGCCGAAGATACTGTCCAAACCGTCTTTTTAAAAGCCTACATGAGTCTATCAAAATTCGAAGAAAAATCCAGCCTTTCCACCTGGCTTTACCGCATCGGTGCAAATGTTTGTACCGACGTGCTCAGAAAACGAAAAAAAGAAACTGCCACTTCATTATATGCAACCGGTGCAGATGAAGAAGAATATACCTTAGAAATTCCGGACGAAAAAGAAAATGTGGAAAAAGCAGTTTTAGAAAAAGAGAGAAAAGAAGCACTATATCAAGCCATCAACACCTTAAAACCAAAACAGAAGCAGCTCATTGTGCTAAGGGATATCGAAGGACTTCCCTACGAGGAAATTGCTGAAATTTTAAATATGAATACCGGAACTGTAAAATCCGGTATCAACCGTGCCAGAAAAGCACTGCTTGAAAAATTACAAAAAAATACGGAACTTTTCTTGTAATGCTTCGTCTAAAACATCGAAATAGGCATTACATATACAATCATCAAAATGAGAAGGAGGGATAAATTTGAAGTGTAATCACATTGTTGAGCTCTTTGACAGTTACTTAAAAGGCACAGCAACACCGCAAGAGTCTTCAGCGTTGGAACAACATATTGCAACTTGCGAAACCTGCAGAAAACAGTTGGAGCTTTACCGTATATTCTTTGCAGATGTCAACATCGAAAATGATTTTCCCGTTCCTCCTCAGTTGGATGCCAAAATTAAATATGCCGTTTATCAGGCAAAATCAACTAAGAAAGTCCCTTTCTGGCAGAATAAACGAATTCTTTCCGCTGCTACGGCTTGCGCTTTCTTGTTTGTGGTTGGTATCTTCGGTGCATCTCGTTACAGTAAAATAAAAGAAGCTGCGCAAGTTTCTAATCCGCAGTTGGTACAAACAGCAGATTTTTCCACAGGAGAAACCGACAGCAATGATGTTGTTACCGCTGAACCTGAGGACGTTGCACAGATTCCAACACAGGAACAAATTTTAAACGATGCAGCCGCTTCTGAGAAAACGATTCCCGAAGAAAGCAACAATGCTAAACCACAAAAGGAAGAAAAGGTTTCTCCGAAAGCAACTGAAAAACCGAAGAGCAGCTCAAAAGTTGTAGCCGAAAGTGCTCCCAAAGCAACCCCGAAACCGAACAACACACAAAAAACTGCATCGGCAGATACAAACACCGCAACAAAAGCAGCACCCGATGTAAATACCAAGGTTGTAGCAACTGAAGCTGCGGATACACCGAAAACTGTTTCGGAAAAAGCAACCGATTCTGCAATGGCCTTGGAATCTGGTACCAAAAAAGCGCTATCTCCTACACCGCATCCTACACCGCAATCCACGCAGAAGCCTATGGATGCAACCATTTACTCCGCAAGAGGAATTACCCAAGAAAACACAGAAACAGATAAAAGCATTGTAATCGCAGACCAATGGAAAGAACCTATCCTGGCAAACTTCCCCCACCAAGCAATCTCAAACGATACCTATCTTGTTACCATCACCAAAACAGAATTGGAAGCAGTGCTGGGATATCCCACCGATGCAAATGCCGGTCAATCGCAATTGACATTACAATTTGATTCACCTGACCAATAAGAACCCGACCCGATGACGCAATCAAAGATTGCGGTCGGGTGCCCCGGAACCTTGTTGTATTCACAATAAAAAAACCGTGTCTTAAGACACGGTTTTTTTATCCGTAAAATTTTTCACACATCATTTCTTTTCTCATATATTAATGGTGAAGGGTGCAAAACACCACCCCAAAAATTATGAAAAAGAGGGATTTGTTATGCAATTATTCAGAGGTTGTAGAGAAGACGGATGTAAAGATAACACCATTTTATGGTTTATCATTCTGTTTGTACTGTTATTCTTCTGCGGCGGTTGTGGCGATACCAGAAATACCAACAACTGCTGCGACTAATCCATAAGTAATCAAAAAACCGAAAAGGAGTGCACACCATGAACGGCTTATTTTCCAATGACTGTTGTCAGAGTAACCCTTGTTGCGACAATACCTATCGCAACTGCTGTGATAACAATGATAACTGGCTTACCATCATCATCATTATTGCAGTGATCTTACTGTTCTGTTTCAATAACTAACCAAACGAAAAAATCCCTGAAATCAAATGATCTCAGGGATTTTTTTCGTTTATTTACTTTCTTTTAAAATAGGTAGCATTAGAATGTCCTATCACAACATCATCCATATAATAATTGCCGTATAAAACAAACTCGTCGCCGTTTAGTTCGTAATCGTAAATCTGTTCGCCATCGCCACCGATTACCGTAACACA
Organism: Oscillospiraceae bacterium; assembly: GCA_015068645.1. Classification (NCBI taxonomy): domain Bacteria; kingdom Bacillati; phylum Bacillota; class Clostridia; order Eubacteriales; family Oscillospiraceae; species Oscillospiraceae bacterium. The sequence goes on along the minus strand of SVKD01000006.1, from coordinate 107,275 downwards.
GCTGATTTTCGTGTCGCTTAAAATCTCGTAGGTTGTAACATATTTCCCTTCGGCACATTGGAAAATACCATCTTCTGTAAAAATGTGTTCTGAGCCTTCATAAAAATACTCGTCTACCCACTGCTGTGCCAACCATTTTAAAGGACCGTCATAAATGTCATTTTTCACAACCACCCAAGTACCGACGATTCCTTCCCGAACCTCCTCTAGAGAACCGGCAGAACCTGTCGGAATATCTTCTTCCCCTTCGGGAGTTCCATTAAGATCGATTGCTCTGTGAAGCACCGTGGCAACTTCCGCACGGGTAATGTTATTTTTAGGTAAAAATGTGCCATCGGGATATCCGTTGATAATACCCTCTGCCGCCACAGCGGCAACCGCTTGCTGATATTGTGTATCAATGTCAGCCGCATCGGTAAAGTTTATGGTGGTAACAGGAGCTAAATTTTTGGCAACATAAATGGCATATGCCACTTCTTCTCTGGTTGCAGCTCTATCGGGATAAAACGACAGCATCGGCACGATAAAATAATTGTGGGTTTGGGTTACATAAGGGTAGAACCAATCGGTCATCTCAACATCCATATATAATGTCCAACCATTTTCGCCGAATTGCATATACAACAGTTTTGCCAGTTCCGCACGGGTCACATTGGCATCAGGACGAAAGGTTCCGTCCTCATAACCATTGATGACACCTTTTTCTACCAATTCACTCACATGAGGATATGCCCAGTGGGTTTCGTCCAAATCGGTAAAACCTGCAGCAAACACAGTGCCGGAAAGCATCAACAACACTAACAACAAAGAAACGATTTTTTTCATAATGATTGAATCCTCCTGATAGGTAAGTTATATTCATTATAACACAACTGACAAAAAAGTCAATAAAAATCCCTGAAATCAAATGATCTCAGGGATTTTTCTTTTAAAAAATGAGCAAAACTGTAAGCCGGGTTCTGTATTTGACAGTCATCTATCTAGGATAACCATTGCTGATTACCTCAAGCCACAATTCGCACAGCCGAGCAAGCTATGGTGCAGTCTTGTGTTGCTTCGGGTGGGGTTTACACGGCCAACCTGTCTCCAGGTTGCCGGTGAGCTCTTACCTCGCCTTTTCATCCTTACCATCCAAAAAGAATGGCGGTTCTTTTCTGTTGCACTTTCCTTAGAGTTACCTCCACCGGCCGTTAGCCGGCACCCTTGCTCTGTGAAGCCCGGACTTTCCTCACGGAAGAATTCCAAAGAACCCTTCCCCGCGACTGTCTGTTTTACTCATCGGGTACTATGATAACACAGCACCATTCGTTTGTCAAGAAAATCGTTTACAGTTTCACCTTCATGACAATTTTCTGAACCGGTTCACTAACGCCGCCAAATGCCACGCAAGGTCTGTGAGCATCATTGGGCAGAAGCACCACAAAGCAGCCGGGAGTTAAGGTTAATTGGGATGCATTTTCATCCACCTTGTAGAAAGCGGCATCCCAATCTTCCCGATAAGCATCGGTTAATTCAGATTTTTCGATATCGTTCACATACATTGTTTCTTTGCCGGACACGATAAACTGAATATCCACATATTTTTCATGAGCTTCCATTTTGCCGTCTTCGGTTAAGGTATTGTATGCCTGAACCGATGCAAATAAAGCATCTCCGTCAATTTCGTGTTTGCCCGGTTCCGGGAATTTTTTCATGGCATCCTTTAAAAAAGAAAAAGCTTTTTCATAGTTAGGATGCAGTTTATAGTACTGTTCACAATTTGCAATGGTATCAAAAATCATAGTTAATCTCCTATCTTACGGACGCAATCCCATACCGCCTTCTAAGGTCAGGGTTTCTCCGTTTAAATATTTAAAATCAGGATTTGCCAGCTGCACACAAACTCTGCCGATTTCGGTTTCGGGGTCACCAAAATGACCTGCAGGAGGCATATGCACATTTGCTTTAAATGCATCGGGGTATGCTTTTTCAAAGTTTTCCAGCTGAGCGGTCCAGGCAAGGGGACAAACTACATTGGTGTTGATGCCGTCTTTTGCCCATTCGGTTGCTGCCACACGGCTTAAACCACGGATTCCTTCTTTGGCAGCCGCATAGGAGCACTGTCCGTAATTACCGAACAATCCTGCGCCGGATGCAAAGTTCACGATGGAACCTTTGGTCTCTTTTAAATAAGGATAGCAAGCTTTCATATAATAGAAAGTGGCATACAGGCCGGAATACATTGCTAAATCAAACTGTTCGGTAGTGTGATCCTGGATGGTTACGCCGGATGCAGAGGCTTGGGCATTATTGATTAACACATCAATTCTGCCGAATTCCTCCATGGCTTTTTCTGCCACCATTTTGGCAGTTGCTTCATTGTCGCTTCCCGCAGAAATATCTGCCTGCAAAGCCAATACTTTAATGCCGTATTTTGCTTCCAGTTCTTCTTTTGCTTTTTCTAATTTTGCTACATTACGGCCGGTGATTACGATGTTTGCACCTTCTTTTGCATAAGCGGTTGCAATACCGTAACCAATGGAGCCGCATCTGCCGTCAGATAACACAGCATATCCTGCTCCTGTGATAATCGCGGTTTTTCCAGTTAAAAATCCCATAGCAATTCTCCTTTTCGCATTTTTATATCCTATTATTCTTTACATATTTGCTTTATAGCAGGGAAATAAACAGCTCCATTTGGTAACTTGCCTCAAAGATTTTATTCTGCAGTTTTTTTGCAAGTGTTCCTCCGTTGTGATTTCCCTTATTTCCACAAATCCAATTTCAAAAATTTGCCCATCAGTTCGTAGCCGTTTTCAATATGGAAACCAGTTTCTTTAGCATTGTCTTCATTGTATAAATTGCCTTCCGCTTCTTTTTTGCTATAATAAGCAAAGAACGGAACGGGTGCTCTGTCATGAGTTCCCGTAGCAATGGGAGTGGGATGGTCGGGTGCTACCAAAATAGCAAAATCTTCTCCACATCCCTCTAAATAACGACAAACAGGACCGATTACTTTTTCATCAATCAACTCAATTGCCAGTTTTTTATTATCTGCTTCAAAACGATGTCCGCATTCGTCGGGTGCTTCCATATGCACATAAACAAAATCGTCACCCTCTTTTAAGGCATCAATACATGCCTTGGCTTTTCCATCAAAATTGGTATCAATATTTCCGGTCACATTTTCCACTTCAATGGAGCGCATTCCCGTTAAAATACCAATCCCTTTGATTAAATCCACAGCACTGATCACAGAACCCTTTACGCCGAATTTATCATAGAAGCTGTCCATTTTCGGACGTTTGCCTTCTCCCCATACCCAGATGGAAGATGCAGGTTTCTTGCCTTGTTTGATTCTTTCCAGATTATAGGGGTGATTTTTCAAAAATTCATAACTTTTTTTCATCAAAGAAAGAATCTCTGTATCTTTGGGCAGATATTCTTTTATCGAGCGTTTGGAAATATCGTGAGGAGGAATCAACTTTCCTTCCACCTTTTTATCAGATAACACCAAAAGGTGACGATACGATACCCCTGCATAGATTTTGGTTTTTTCATCATTTAACACAGAAGTCAAATCTTCGATAAGTCTCTTTGCGTCAGCAGTTTTGATTTCTCCTGCACTATAATCCTCCATAATCAGATCTTCGTATTCTCCTTCTCCCGAAAGTGTTACCAGATTGGCACGGAAAGAAGTTTCGTTGTCTGCTAAAGTAACGCCGATACTTGCCGCTTCCAGCGGAGAACGGCCTGTGTAATACAAATTGGAATCGTACCCCATTACCGACAAATTACATACGTCACTTCCGGGTGACAAATGGTCGGGTACGGTTTTCAAGGTACCTAAGATGGCTTTCTTTGCATATTGGTCCATATTGGGAGTATTTGCTGCTTCTAAAGGTGTTTTATTCCCAAAATTCTCCAGTTTTACATCAGCCATCCCATCACATAAAAATACCACATATTTCATATTGCTTCCTCCATACGGTTGTATCAAATTCACTGTCAAGCAATGTTATGTTTCTTTGTGGCTTTATTGTAACATATTATCTCGATTTTTTCAAGTTATTTCAGATGATTTTCCCGAGAATAGACTGTATTTTTTTGAAATAGGAAAAAAACTCTTGCATTTTTTTCACAATAGTTTATAATGAAAGTATTATAATATATCGTTTAGAAGGAGGGATTCTTATGGCAGATTTTTTAAACATCTTTGGATCCATCCTGCTCATTGCGGCAGGAATCGGCGTTTTGATTGCCTTTTTTATGGAAAAACCGGCCCCCGTTATCGCTACCAAAAAATCTCCAAACAAACTTCCAACAATATCGAATAAAATCGATTATAAAATCTGGCTTCGTGTGGGTATTTTTGCCATTGCTCTGCGTTGGTGGATTTATCTGTTCAGCTTTTCTCTTTTGGATACAAACCAATCATTCTGGCAAATAATCAGCAACGTGTTTTCCGTTTCCGGAGATGCTCCACACTACCTGCATTTAGCAGAACACGGCTACGTTTCCACGGGAGATAAAGCCAACCTCATCGTGTTTTATCCGCTATATCCCCTACTGGTTAAACTATTCAATATTTTCTGCAACGATTATTTTATCAGCGGAATTTTAGTGTCCAATCTGGCATTTGCATTTGCAGCCTGCGTATTCTACGAATTGCTTCGTTTGGACTACGAAAAAGAAAACGCTTTCAGCGGATTACTTCTGATGATGTTAGCACCGTTTAGTATGTTTTACTGTGCCATTTTCACCGAAAGCGTATTTTTGTTAACCACCGTTCTGTGTTTATATTTTATGAGAACCAAAAAACCGATGTGGATGGGCATTTGCGGTTTTCTGGCGTGTCTGTCACGAACACAGGGTATCATTTTATTCGTGTGCGCCTTGGTGCCCGTTGCATCTTCATTACTGAAAGAAAAGAAATTCAATCTAAAAGAATTCCTTTGGGCACTTTTGATTCCGCTGGGTTTTTTTGTGTATCTTCTGATGAACAAAGTCCTTTTCGGAAACTGGTTCCAATATTTGGAATTTCAGGCAGCGCCGCCTTGGTACAACAAAGCACAATGGTTCGGAAAAACCTTAACCTATAGCTATGATATGGCAAAGGCATACCCCGGTCTTGCCAAATTCGTCTACCATCCTCAGCTCATTTTATTCTTTGTGGGGACTATCAGCATTTTCTACGGCATTTATAAAAAGGTTCGCTCTGAATATCTGGTATACTTGGGGGCCTACATCGTGACCTGCTACACCCACGGATGGCTCATTAGCGGCTCTCGCTACATGTGTGCTTGTTTACCTCTGTTCATTGTATACTCCTCCACTAAAAACAAGTATGTCCGATATGCCATTTTGGTGATAAGCTTTATGTTTTGTATTATGTATACCAGGCTGTGGCTTAAAGGAGAGTCCATTATGTAACTAAAAAACAGTATTTGCGATTTTGCAAATACTGTTTTTTTTATATTTCATTTTAAAACAGAAATATCCAAAAAAAGATCATATTCAATAGGGTAAATACCGGAACACAAAAACGAAATTTCAGCTTGGATGTTTTATGATTCCATAGAACCATACCGAACATTGCACCAAAGCTCCCCATCAACAGAGCTGTAAAGAGCAGCACCTTTTCTGGAACACGCCACCAATGATTTTTGGCAGCAAGCTTGTCCCAACCATAAAGAAAAAAGATGAGTAAATTCCATACAATGAAAATTTTCAAAAACAGATAACTCCAGATTGAAAAATGTAGCAACATCATTCAAACTGCACCCCCAATGCGGGACTGATCAGATTAATGATTGTTTTACCGGGATTAATCTGCAGGGGTGTGCCGTCTGCTTTTTTATAAACGGTGTTTTCTTCTCGGGAAGGTTTTTCCCAAGTAATTTCTTCATACACACCGTTGGTGATATAATAACCTACGCCACTGCCTGTATTTTGCAGTTCTCTGCGGTTGGGGTCATTATTCCAGGAAGTATCCGTTACCAATTGCACAATAATATTTTGCACACTTAACACGTTACCATTTTGCATTTTGTGAGGTTCACCAAAAATATACTTTTCATAAAGCTTCGTTTCGGGATTAAATGTGTATGAAGTTTGGTAACGAGTGGAGTAATCAAAGCTCACTTCATTAGCTATTTGAGTGGATTGAGGAGTATACACAGCTTCCGCATACGCAATCCCATTGGTACGTTCCGTGGTATTCGGATAGGATTTTACGTCAGCCTTTTCAGTAATTTTTTCAATAGAGGTATAGACACTATGCCAGTCCCCCTTGAACTTTTCCTCTCTCCAGAAGGTATCTGCATCTTCTCCCAACACACCGTTAATTTTCTGAATCTGATAAGTGGTAATATCAGAACCGGCCTGAGGGCTCCATCCAAAGTGCGTATAAATCGCATCATTTTCCATAACGTAATCCAAGAAATAATGACGGGAAGAACGAACCGGTCCGATTTTTTCCACATCGGTATTGCGGAAGAGTGCCATAAATCTGGTAGCTCCACCTTCCACCAACATTTCATAAATCAGATATGCCTCGTCCAAACCAGCTTGAGGACGGGCGTTTTGATCATCATTATCAATCATTACGGCAATGGGACGCTCGTCCGTATTGATATAAGTTTCCAAGAAAGGATCCACCGGAGCTTCTGTGGGTTCCGGGGTTGCAACAGGCGTTACAACAGGAGTAGCCACAGGCTGATGATCGGATTGTTTGTTTTTTAGCGAACAGCCGGGCACTATGGTAACTGCCAACAACAAAGCAACAACTGATGTAAAACGTTTCATCTCTCAACAACCTTTCTATTCATATTGGTGAAACTTTTTAACATAAACTTATCACAACAATTAAATTATAACGTATATTTTACTTAACTCAGTTATAACACAAAAAATAATAAATGACAATACTTGTTACGGTATTGTCATTTATTTGTTATATTTATAATCTGATAAACTGATGTTTTTCGGCAGATTCTTTTGCCTTTAGGCAAAGGTATGCACTCTGCAAACCATCATATAAGCTGGAACGGGAGGTATCCCCATTTAAAATTGCGGCAAAGTCGCGGATTAAAATATTGTCTCCGCCGCCGTGTCCACCGCCTGCTTTGGGACGCACCATAATATGTTCCACCGTGTTTTTATCGTGAGGGAAGAATTTGATTTCGTTGGTAGTCCAGTCAAATTCCAGGGTTGCTTTCTGTCCAATCATCCGCATACCGCGTCTGCCTGCTTCTTTTCTTGCCACAAAATTCTGAGTATAAACCGCGTGCAGACCGTCTTCGTACTGCATCATAATGGTGGCGCTGTCGTGATTGCCCACATCTTCCCCATAGGAACAGTATTCTCCGTTGGGAGAATCCGATGCCTGTTCGGAAATCACTTTTGTGCTTTCATAGCAGGTTTCATATTCAGGGCAATCCTCGCATTTTAAGTTGGCAGGTTTGTCTCCCTTGTAAACCATTTTGGATTCCATAGCACAGATTTCCACGGGCTGTTTTCCCAACACATAATTGATATAATCCAAATCGTGGGTTGCTTTCTGCAAAAACAGACCGCCGGTGATGCTTTCGTCACGATACCAATATTTATAATACACTCTGCCGTAGGGCACATTGTTATATGCCTGAATCTGAGACAGGGTCCCCAAAGCACCGCTATCATAGATTTCTTTCACCTTTTGCAAGATGTCGGTCAAACGAAGAGGGAAAGAAGTCATCCCGATTCCCTTATGGGTATCTACCGCTTCTTTTAATTCGTAGTAATCTTCCAAGGTGATTACCACGGGTTTTTCCAAAAACAAAGGAATTTTTCTTTGTAACACTTCCACCGCATATTTAGTATGTAGGTTGCAACGGGTACCCACAAAAACACCGTCTAACTCTTCCTTATCCAGCATTTCTTCCCCTTTTTCATAAAAGGTTACCTTGGTTGCATCTAAATTTTTGGTATTGTTGGCACGTTCTTTGGCACCTTGTAAATCCGCATCCGCAATCGCCACAATCTGAAGCTCGGGATAATCGCCAAATTCGTTGATGACTAAAGACTGAATCCGTCCGCCAAAACCGATAACACCTATTTTTTTCACTGTCAGAATCACCTCGAAAAATTTGATAAATTCAGTATATCACACAAAACAAAAAATGACAATACTTGTTACAGTATTGTCATTTTTTCTTTTTATCTGATTCTCAACACGTCGAGGAATGAGGTTTGCTTGCTCTGCCTTTACCTGTTACTCAAAAAAGCGCAGAGAAAATGGCGCAGAGGAAACAAACCGAACACCCAACGGGGTGGTTATCCGAAGGCGTACAAATTGTACGTCAAGCGATGAGGTTTGCTTGCTCTGCGCCATTTTATCAAGCTATTAGTCGGTTAAGTTATCAAAGTAACCTTGTACCAAAATCACAGGAGTACCTTTGTCTCCGGAACCACTGGTTAAGTCACACAAGGAACCGATTAAGTCGGTCAGACGTCTCGGGGTGGTACCCTGAGAAGCCATATTGCCAACTAAATCACTGTCTTTCTGACGGATTGCATTTTCGATGGCTTTTTTCAGCTCATCACCTTTTAAATCTGCAAAATCGTTATCTGCTAAATATTTTAATTTCAGTTCGTTGGGAGTGCCTTCCAACCCTTTGGTGTATGCAGGAGAAACAACCGGGTCAGCCAGTTCCCAGATGTGACCAACAGGGTCTTTGAATGCACCGTCACCATATACCATTACTTCAATGTTTTTACCGGTACGTTCTTTGAACTGTTTCTGCATACCTTCCACCATATCAAAGCAGGTATGGGGGAATAATTTGATGGTATCTTCGGTGGATTTGTTGGAGCCAAGCAGACCGTAGTTTTCATTGTAACCGCTGCCATCCACACTTTCGGTTAAGATTTCATCCAGACCAACCACGCATTTTGCACCTGCTGCTTTTAAGATACGTTTGGTACGTGCACGGCTGTGAATATCGCAGTTTAACACGCAATCTGCATATTGTAAGATGGCTCTGGGGTCATTTGCCAAAACAATTTCAGCTTCTGCACCAACGGAACGGATTAAGTCACCGTAGTATTTCACGTAATCCACACCGGTAAAGGGATGCAGGTTTTCACCAAAGAGTTCTCTGTATTTTGCTTCGCTTAACACGTCGGTATAGGGATTGATGCCCGCTTCATCCAGCTGGTCTAAGGAAACCAAAGCGTTACCAACTTCATCGCTGGGGTAGTTTAACATCAATACAACTTTTTTTGCACCCATTGCAATTCCTTTTAAGCAGATTGCAAAACGGTTACGACTTAAGATGGGGAAAATTACCCCGATGGTTTCGCCGCCTAATTTATTTTTCACGTCTTTTGCAATGGCATCAACGGAAGCATAGTTCCCCTGAGAACGAGCTACCACAGATTCGGTTACCGCAACAACATCGCGGTCACGCAGAGCAAATCCTTCTGCCTCTGCCGCTTCAATTACGCTGTTTACCACGATGGATGCAATATCGTCTCCTTCGCGGATAATGGGACAACGAATCCCACGAGATACTGTGCCGACTTTTCTTTCCATAACAATTCTCCTAACTGTTGTCTGTTTTGTATTTAAAAAACATACTTGACATTTTTCACTATCTTTATTATAATACAAATGATTCCATTAGTAAAGCAGATAATTCTTACATCAGTGATAAGAGGTGCTTATATATGAATACCAAACTTGATTATTATCGCGTCTTCTCAGAAGTGGCACATCACGGCTCTTTTTCCACGGCAGCAGAAAAACTGTTTGTGTCTCAGTCTGCCATTTCCCAATGTATTCAACAGTTGGAAAGCGATTTAAACACCCAACTGTTTGTCCGTTCCAGAAGAGGTGTCACCTTAACCCGTGAGGGAAAATTGTTGTTACCCAAGGTAGATAATGCACTTTCCTCCATCACCCAGGGAGAAACGCTTTTGGCTCAGCTTCATCATCTGCATGCAGGTTCTTTGATGATTGCCGCAGGTGACACAGTTACCACACATTATTTATTGCCCTATTTAGAAAAATTTCATACTCTTTATCCCGATATCCGTATCGAAATGACCAATTCTTATTCTGCAAAATTAGTGCAGTATGTAAAAGAAGGAAAGGCAGAACTTGCCTTTGTCAATCTGCCAATTTCTGATGAAGAATTAAGCGTGGAACCTTGTCTTACCGTTCACGACGTGTTTGTCTGCGGTCCCGATTTTCCCAAAAAGGAATCATACTCCTGGAAAGAACTGGCAGAACAGCCGTTAATTTTGTTGGAACCTAACTCCACCTCCCGAAAATTTGTGGAAAAAGAATTCAAAAAATCAAAAGTTCCCCTGTCCCCAAAAATCGAAATTGCGGTACACGATTTACTGATTCGATTTGCTTCCATTCATTTAGGGGTTTCCTGTGTGGTGAAAGAATTTTCCGAAGAAAGCATCCAAAACGGCTCCGTCAAAGTGTTGAATGTGGAACCACCCTTAAAAGAACGCTCCATCGGTTGTGCTTATCTCAAACACAATCCCCTCTCCCACGCCGCACAAGCCTTTTTGGAACTGATACGAAAAAAAAGCTGACGAAAGTCAGCTTTTTTGTTATCTTGCGTAGCGTTTATTCAAGGTTTTCCAATAGGATTTGTCAATAGAATCAAGTTGTTCTTTTGTGATGCGGAATTGCCAGTTTCCGTCGGCTTTTCCGGGAGTATTGAGACGAGTATCCGAACCGTATCCCAATAAGTCTTGAATGGGCAGAATTGCCCAGTCTGCATGGCTTGCAAGCACAGTACGAATCATGCTTTTGCAACCTGCACCCCAGTCCCCCTCGTGACCGCAATAAGAAAGCATTTCTTCTTTTAAATGCATTGGCAATTCCCACAAATAACCCAGCAATGTGTTATTATCGTGGGTACCTGTATAGGCAACCGAATTTTTGGGGTAATGATGGGGTTTATGTAAACTGTCTCCTTCGGATAAGAATCCAAATTGGAACACTCGCATACCGGGGAAAGTGCTGTCTTTCACCAACTGATGCACTTCGGGAGTGATATCCCCCAGATCTTCTGCAATAATCTGACAATCTCCTGCCGCATCCCGAACAGTACGGATAAAGTCCATACGGGGACCGTCCTGCCAGCTCCCCTCTTTAGCGGTTTTGGCACCAAAGGGAACCGCCCAATAGGATTCAAAGGCACGAAAATGGTCAATGCGGATGGCGTCAAACAAAGTTGCCATATGAGAAATTCGGTCACACCACCATTGGTAGTGATCTTCTTTCATCACATCCCAGTCATACAAAGGATTTCCCCAAAGCTGACCGTCTGCACTGAAATAATCAGGCGGAACTCCTGCCACTTTAGAGGGGATTCCGTCTTCAGACAACTGAAACTGACTGCGATTATCCCACACGTCACAACTGTCGTAAGAAACATAAATGGGAATATCTCCAATGATTTTGATGCCCTTTTCATTGGCATACATTTTAATATCCTGCCACTGAGTGAAAAATTCATACTGAATCATCTGCCAGGCGAAACAAATGTCTTTGTCATATACTTGGGTTTTCCATTCATTCCAGGGCAAATGGTTGTTGGCTTCTTTTAGTGCCATAAAACAGCAAAACGCTTCCAGATGTTTATTTTTGGAAATGAAATTTTCTATTTCCGTTTTGTCTGCTACTCGGGAAGATGCTTTTTTCAAGAGCAAAAACCGTTCTTCCCACAGCCGTTTATATTCTGCCACATAAGGCGTTTTTTGTTTGGCGTTTTCCAACTCAACTTTGGTAAGAAGTCCCTTCTTTTCCAAAGAATTCAGGTCCACAAAATAGGGATTTCCGCCAAATGCAGAATAGGATTGATAAGGCGAATTATAGGCATCCGCCATACAAAAGGGAAGCACCTGCCAGTAAGTAAATCCCGCTTCCTTTAAAAAATCAATAAACTGCTTTGCTTCTTCTCCGAAAGAACCGATTGAATATTCCCCGGGAAGAGAAGAAATATGCATTAAAACTCCGCTTTTTCTGTCCATTTAAAATGTTTCCTTTAAAAATAAGATAAGCGTATTATAGCACATCTTTTTACAAGATGCAAGATAATTTTCGAAACAAAAAAGACACCTTGCGGTGTCTTTTTTTAGATATCATGAACCAACAACTTCGGAGCCGCCCCATTCCACAACCGTGAATCCTTCACGAACGGGAGCAGTTAACTCTTGTGCTTGCATTTCTACATATTCCAAAGAAGGCTGATATGCCATAAACACACGGATTACCGTATCAGGCGCAGGGGAAACATCCAGTTTTGCATCATCGGTATAAGCCGCTCCCTGGAAAGAAATCACGTTATACGCATTTTCCTGCATCAAAGGCAACCAGTATACAATAAACTCATTTGCTTCTCTGCGATTTAACCCCAGTTTAGCAAGTGCATCTTCCAAAAATGCTGCGGTATCTTCTCCTTTTACGCAAAAACCTTTGGAAAAGTCATATTCCGAATAGGTTTCGCCTTCCCAATACAGATAATTATAAATCTGTCCGTTTGCATCCGTTAAAGTACCGTCTGGCATTGCATGAACCGTCCAGCCATCCTGATAAGCAGGATATGTACAGGTCAGTTCCCCATTTAAGGTAAGGGTCACATCCACCTCGGTGGGTTCTTCAGGATACAAATATATCACAGGTTTATCACTGCGGATATCTCCGGAATGATCGCAGGTATCATTTCTGCAAGAAGTAAGAAAAACTGATACCACAGTCACCATCGCCAACAACAAACAAAGTGATGATACACGAAATTTGGTTTTCATAAGATATCTCTCCTATTCATAGCATTTGATTATTTGTTTGGACAAAAGATATGGAAAAATGTTCCTGAAACAAACAAAACACATTAAAAAATAAAGCTGAAAATGGCGTGTAAAACAAAAAATCCCATCTCTCGACAGGATTTTTCATAATGGTGGGAACAATAGGGCTCGAACCTATGACCCTCTGCTTGTAAGGCAGATGCTCTCCCAGCTGAGCTATGCTCCCAAATTCTTGTTTGCTCTCATCAAGCAAGGGCTATTATATCAAATGAATTTCATTTTGTCAATACCTTTTTTTAATTTTTTTAAAATTTTTATTTCAGAAACGAAAAACCTGAAAAATCCTTGGCGTTTTTGGGGCATTTACACCACCTTGTGTTCCACTTTGTTTTTCTATGCTTTTTTCCTCCTCAGTTTTCATCCTGAAATTTATCGCTGTTTCCCAAGAAATTCCCTGAATTTTCCACATTTTTGGCCGTCCGACCTATCCCTTTTAAAATTTTTTAAAAAAAGTTGAAAAATTTTCAAAAAACACTTGATTTTTTTCAAAAATATGTTAAAATGTATATAAAAGTGGATGAAAGTGGCACGTTTGCCCATAAAGTGGTGTAAATCGAAGCAAAAATCCCATTTTTGGGTGGAATCGGCAACACTTTCCCCATAATGCTTACAGAAAGGGTACATTTCGGGTATGTTTTACGGTCAGGCGAAACATTCCATAGATGCCAAAGGCAGAGTAATACTTCCATCCAAATACCGTGAGAATTTGGGTGAAAGTTTTTTCGTGCTTCGCGGCTTTGAAAAATGCCTGTTTGTTTACACCCAGGAAGACTACAAAGAACTGGAAGCAAAAATTAAAGCACTTCCCATCTCCAACGATGGCGGCAGACTTCAGCGATACATCTTTAACTACACTGAGCTGGTTACCGCAGATAAGCAAGGCAGATTTGTAATTCCGCCCGGTCTTCGGGAATTTGCAGGATTAAACAAAGATATTATTATCGCAGGTGCTTCCTCCAGAATTGAAATCTGGGATGTTGAAGAATACGAAAAATATGAAAAGCAGACCGAGGACGAACCTCAGAAGCTTTCTGAAATTTTGAATATATTTGGAATTTAAGATGATGGAATTCAAACATGTAAGCGTGTTACTCCAAGAATGTATCGACGGGCTGGCAATCACCCAAGACGGTACTTACGTAGATGCTACAATGGGCGGTGCAGGTCACTCCCGAAAAATATGCGAACACCTCTCCGAAAACGGAATGTTCATCGGGGTGGACAGAGACGAAGAAGCCTTTGCTGTTGCAACAAATCGTTTGGCTGATACCAAGTGCAAAAAACAATTCATCCGTTCCGACTTTCGAAATATCAGCGATTATGTTTGCACTCCTGTGGATGGCATTTTAGCCGACTTAGGAGTTTCCTCCTATCAGCTGGACAACAAGGACCGTGGCTTTTCCTACCGGGAAGATGCTCCCTTGGATATGCGAATGGATCAGACCTCCCCGTTTTCCGCTAAAACCGTGGTAAACACCTATTCTTTCCAGCAGCTTGCCAACATCATCTCCACATACGGCGAAGAAAAATTTGCCGCAAGCATCGCAAAAAACATTGTAAAACAACGAGAAATCAAAGAAATCGAGACTACCGGAGAGCTGATTGAAATTATCCGTCGCTCCATGCCGGCAAAAAGTCTTCGGGAAAAACATCCCGCCAAACGAACCTTTCAAGCAATCCGTATTGAAGTAAACGGTGAGCTGGAATCCCTAAAACAAGGGCTTGAGAGTTTTTTCAAACTGTTAAATCCCGGCGGAAGAATGTGCATCATCACATTTCACTCCTTAGAAGACAGAATCGTAAAAGAATATTTTAAAAGTCTTGTGAACGTTTGCACCTGTCCTCCTGAATTTCCGGTGTGCGTGTGCGGTAAAAAGCCTATGGCAAAAATCATCACAAGAAAACCGATTCTTCCCTCACCCGAAGAACTGGAACAAAATCCAAGAAGCAAATCCGCAAAACTAAGAATTATCGAAAAACTTTAGGGATTTTCTTTTCCTATTATATATTATAAAGAAAGGAGCCGCATCATGACGTTTGACAATCTTGCCTACGAACACAAACAACGGGACAAAGCCATTACCCATGACTTTCGTCCGATCGCTGAAAAAAGACGTGCAAAAGAAAAGAAACGTTCTCAATTAAAAGTTACTCTCTTTATCATTTGCTTTATCGTGGGCGGTATTTCCTTGATTTTCAACAATGCGCAGATTACCGAACAAAGCAAAAAGAATACGGCATTAAAAGCAGAGTATGCAGAGTTGTATTCCGCAAACAAGAAAAAAGAAGTGGAAATTAACCAGAAGATGGATTTAAAAACCGTGGAAGAACTTGCCATTGCAAGCTACGGTATGAACCGCGCAAGAAGCGAACAAATTGTGTATATCGATGTGCCAGACCAGGACTACGGAGTTATGGCAAAAGCCACCGACACTTCCGATTCATCTGATGATAATTTCGGCATACAAAACGGTATGATAGCATATTTGGACGAATAAGCTAATATGATAAATTGAGGGATGAGTTCATTCCTCAATTTTGCATATATTCCCCCTTTGGTTTTCCAAAAAAAGGAGTCTCCCACATGAAGAAGAACAGCAATTTAAAAATCCAAAAAAGAATCTTATGGATATTTGGCGTACTACTGGTATGCTTTCTTTTCTTTGTGGTAAGAATTTCCATCATTCAGTTCATTGATGGCGAAAAGCTCTCCAGAGAAGCTATCGAGCAACAAACCCGTGACCGTATGATCAATGCGAAGCGTGGCACGATTTACGACCGTAACGGCAAACAGCTTGCTGTCAGTGCAGATGTGGAAACCGTAAGTATCTCCCCTGTGACCGTCCGCAAAGCAAACGAACGGGAACTTTGTGCAGATACCCTCTCTGCAATTTTAGAAATGGACAAATCGGACATTTTAGATAAAATTGACCAGAACACCTCCTATGTGCTGATTAAACGCAAGGTGGAAAAGGAACAGGCAGATGCTATCCGCGATGCAAAGCTGACCGGCGTTTATCTGGATGCCGATACCAAGCGTTATTATCCTTACAACAACATTGCCTCCCACATCATCGGTTTTACCGGTGCTGATAATCAGGGCTTGCTTGGGATTGAACAAATTTACGATAACAAACTAAAAGGTCAATACGGCAGAATTGTTACCGCAAGAAATGCAGACGGTACTGAAATGCCTTACAAATATGACCGTTACTACACCCCGGAAGACGGAGCAGATATCACACTTACCATCGACGTTTCTATTCAGCATTTTTTGGAAAAGCATTTAGAACAAGCCGTTACAGATCTGGAACTGGGAGAAGGTGCTGCAGGTATCATTATGGATGTAAAATCCGGTGAAATTCTGGCAATGTCCACAAAACCGGACTTCGATCTGAATGCTCCCTTCCAGGTGACTGACGATTCAGTAAAAGAAGCCCTCGAAGAATTGGAAACCGATGAAGAAAAGAACAAAGCTACCAACGAATATTTAAACAAACTTTGGCGTAACAAAGCAGTTGTAGACAGTTATGAACCCGGTTCCACATTCAAAATTATCACCTCTGCAATGGCATTGGAAGAAAACGTAGTTTCTATGCAGGATTCTTTCGTCTGCACCGGTAGCCAGCAGGTTGCAAAAGAACACATCGGCTGTTGGAAAGGTGCAGGCCACGGAACTTTGGATTTAACCGGCGCTCTGGAAAATTCCTGTAACCCTGCATTTATGCAAATCGGTGCCAGAATCGGTCAAACCAAATTCTATAATTACTATAAAGGCTTCGGTTTCACCCAGAAAACAGGCATCGAACTTCATGGGGAAACTAATGGTCTGTTCTATCCCGAAGGCAGTTTCAACGAAGTGGAACTTGCAACTGCCTCTTTCGGTCAGGGCCCCACAGTCACCCCCTTACAGATGATTACTGCTGTCAGCGCCGTTGCCAATGACGGAGTTTTGGTAAAGCCACATTTAATCAAGGAAATCACCTCCTCTAACGGAACCGTTTTAGAAAGTTTTGACACTGTGGAGGTACGTCAGGTAATTTCCTCACAGACTTCTCAGATTATGAGAGAATTAATGGAAAAAGTTGTATCCGAAGGTACTGGTAACAAAGCCCATCTGGAAGGGTTCCGTGTAGGCGGAAAAACCGGTACCAGCGAAAAGCTTCCCCGCGGAAGCCAGAAATATGTTGCATCCTTTGTCGGAATTGCACCGGCAAACGACCCCCAGGTTGCTATTTTGATTATTTTAGACGAACCTCCGGCAGGAAACCATATGGGCGGAACCATTGCTTCTCCTCTGGCAGGTAAAATCTTAGACGACGTGCTTCGATACATGGATGTAGATCCCCTTCTGCCGGACGGACAGAGTTCTGACGGCGACGTAACAGTCCCCGATGTAACCGGCAAAAGCATTACCGAAGCAAGACAAATCCTTTCCCAGAGCGGTCTTCGCTGCGTGGTGGAAGGAGATGGTGATGAGGTATCCACTCAGATTCCGGAAGCCAATGTTATCATCGCGCAAAACGGAACTGTGCTGGTATACACAGGAGATGCAAAACCTTCCAACACAGCAGAAGTACCTGATGTTATCGGAAAGAGTTTCGAAGAAACAAAATCCATTCTGGAAAAAGCAAAATTCCAGCTCCACGGTGTTGGCATCACCAACACCACCCAGGATGCTGTGGCAAGCACTCAAAGTATTGAAGCGGGTAAATACGCAACCATCGGATCAGAAATTACAGTAGAATTCACTTATCCTGATTCGAACCAAACAGAATCCCAAGAAAGATGAGAAATACTATGAAATTACAAGAATTGCTTCAAAACGCCGATATGGCATATAAAAACCTAATCAATGAAGATGCATTGAACACCGAAATCACCGATATTTCCTTTGATACCAGAACCGTAGGCAAAGGAAGCGTTTTCGTGTGTATCAAAGGCATTCGTTCCGACCGGCATGAATACATCGAAGATGCTGTAGCAAAAGGAGCGTCAGTCATTGTATCCGAATATCCCGCAGATACTAAAAATGCGGTAAATATCGTGGTAGAAAATACTAACGCTGCCCTTTCCTGCCTTGCCGCAGCCTTTTACCAAAATCCGCAAAAGAAACTGCGTATGATCGGGGTAACCGGAACCAACGGAAAAACCACTGTAACCAATCTTGTAAAGAATATGCTGGAAGTTTGCGGCTACAAAGTGGGATTAATCGGTACCAATGAAATTGTGATTGACAAAACCTCTTACCCTGCCAATGCAACCACCCCCGAAGCACCCGAACTGTTTTCTCATTTGAAAAAAATGGCAGATGAAAATTGTGATTTTGCGGTAATGGAAGTTTCCTCCCATTCGGTTAGTCTGGGCAGAGTTGCAGCAATCCACTTTGAAATCGGTGTATTCACCAATTTAACACAAGACCACTTAGATTATCACATCACCATGGAAAACTATGCAGACGCAAAAGCTGCATTCTTCCGCCAGTGTGATATCGCTGTCATCAATCAGGATAGTCCTTATTCCGAAACCATGAAAGCACAGGCAACCGGCAAAGTAGTTACCTATGGCTTAGACGACGGATGTGATTTTTGTGCAAAAGATATTGAATACCGTGCCGACGGTGTTACTTATACCGTAATTCACGAAAAAGATCCCTACACTGTGAAGCTCCCCATTCCAGGTGGATTCTCCGTGTATAATTCCCTAGCTGTTTGCGCAATGTCGGGCGCACTTTCCGTTCCCGACGGTTTTGTGCGAATGGCAATGAAAAAATCCAAAACCGTAAAAGGCAGATGCGAACTGGTAGAAATCGATAAGCCCTATCAGGTGATGATTGATTTCGCTCACACCCCCGACGGTATGGAAAATATTTTAACATCTGTGAATGAATTCAAGCCTGCAAGGGTAATTACCGTGTTCGGATGCGGTGGCGACCGTGATAAAGGGAAACGTCCCCAGATGGGCGCAATCGCCAAGAAATATTCCGATGTGGTAGTCGTAACCAGCGATAATCCCCGCAGCGAAGATATGCAAGCCATTATTGATGACATTATGGCAGGAATTCCTGACCAAACCAATGTTTATTCTCACACAGACCGAAAAGAAGCCATTCGTCTTGCAATGGAATTAGCCCAAAAAGACGATATTGTGTTATTGCTCGGAAAAGGTCATGAAATGGTGCAGAAATTCAAAGATTACGAAATCGAATTTGATGAAAGAGAAGTTGTGAAATCATTATGCAATTAACAGTACATCAATTGTTAGAAGCGGTAAACGGCATTCTGCTCTTTGGCTCTGCCGATACCACCTTCCGCTACGTTTCCACCGACAGCCGTGATAAAATGACTACCGAACTGTTTGTCCCTTTGGTAGGTGAAACCCATGACGGTCACGCTTATATAGAAAGTGCTGCCAAAAACGGTGCTGTTGGATTTTTAACCCAAAAAGAAGATGTTCCCAAGGTCAGCAACTTTGCTGTATTGGTGAAAGATACCACCAAAGCATTGGGAGATCTGGCAGCCTATGTGCTAAAGCAATCCCATGCCAAAGTGATTGGAATCACAGGCAGTGTGGGAAAAACCACAACTCGTCAGTTTGTGGCATCTGTTGTGGCAGAACACGGAAAAACCATTGCCACTTCCGGTAATTTCAATAATCACATCGGTCTGCCCTTAACCGTGCTGAAAATGGAAGGTGACGAAGAATTTATTGTGTTGGAAATGGGAATGAACCATTTTGGAGAAATCTCTTATCTTTCCAATCTGGCAAAACCTCAGATCGCCATTATTTCTTTGATCGGAACCTCTCACATTGAATACTTAGGAAGCCGCGAAAACATTTTAAAAGCAAAACTGGAAATTTTAGAAGGAATGCCGGATGACGGTTTATTCCTGTTAAACGGAGATGACGACTTGTTATCTTCGGTAACCTGCAAACAAACCATTCAGTATTTCGGAAAAAACAATGCCCAATTCCCCTACGAAATCATTTCCGAAGACGGTATCTTCAAAATGGATGGAGACACCTATCAGATTCCTATTTCAGGGGTACACAACATCCAGAATGCAAGTGCAGCAGTACTGTTGGGAAAACATTTGGGAATGACTCCTGAACAGATCCAGAACGGATTGTCTGCCTTTCAGTCTGTAGGATGGCGCCAAAAAACAGAAACCATCAGTTCCTGCACGTTAATTGCCGATTGTTATAATGCTTCATTAGATTCTGACCGTGCTGCCCTGAAAGTTCTGGCTAACCAGGACGCCAAACGCAAAGTGGCAGTATTAGGTCCCATCGGCGAATTGGGTGAATATCTGAAACCCATTTTAAATCAGGTGGGAGAAGCGGTAAAAGAAACCAAAACTGACTGCTTAATCTGTGTGGAAGAGGATGCAGTTCATATCAAAGACGGTGCAATCAACGCAGGAATGAATCCCGAACAAATCTATTTCTTTGCAAAAAGAGAAGATTTCATTACAAACATCCCTGAGCTGTTTCTGTCCGGAGATGCCGTTTTATTCAAAGCATCTCGCAAATATCAATTCGAAGAACTGTTTGAACAAGTAAAACAACATTTGCAAACAAAGGAGTGATTACAATATGCCAATTCCGATTTCAGCAGCTATCTGCGCAGTGATTGGGTTTGTAGTAAGTGCAATTTCAGGCCCGATCTTTATCCCAATTCTCCGCAAATTAAAATTTGGTCAACAAATCCTGGAGGAAGGTCCTAACTGGCATAAATCCAAATCAGGTACCCCCACTATGGGTGGCGTCATTTTTATGCTGGCAACCATTGTGGTAAGCGCAATTTTTGTGCGAGATTTAAAAGGCTTGTTTGTGGCTTTGTTTGCCCTTTCCTGTGGACTGATTGGTTTCTTGGATGACTATATTAAAGTAGTAAAAAAGAGAAACTTAGGTCTCAGCGCAATGTGGAAAGTGATTTTAATGCTGGTGGTTTCCTCTACATTTGTGGTAGGCGGCCTGGAACTCGGCATTATTCAAACCACGCTCAGAATCCCCTTTACACATATTCATTTAGATTTATCCTATTACATCAGTATTCTTCTGGTATTTATGATGATTGGATTTATCAACGCTGTAAACTTAACCGACGGAATCGACGGCCTGGCAGGCACCGTGACCTCTGTTGTCAGCCTGTTTTTCGCCTTGATTTCCATGATTTTCGCCTCTACGGGAATGACAATGTTTTCCGCAGGACTTTGCGGCGCACTTTGCGGATTTCTGATTTATAATTTGCATCCTGCCAAAGTATTTATGGGAGACACCGGTTCCCTCTTCTTAGGCGGCGCTGTTGTGGCGTTGGCAATTTTAAACGATATGCCTCTCATTCTGTTGATTGTGGGTATCATTTATCTGATCGAAGCCTTTTCCGTAATGCTTCAGGTAACTTATTTTAAATTAACCAAAGGAAAACGTATTTTCAAAATGACTCCCATTCATCACCATTTTGAAATGTCCGGCTATTCCGAAAACAAAATCGTGTTCCTGTTTTCTGTGATCACCGTGATTGGTTGTGTGGTTGCATTTTTATCTCAAATGTAACAGGAAGAATCTTTAGGAGAAAGGAAGGCTCCCAGAGCGTAACCGGAGCCGTATGGATACCATGAAAAAGCTCAAACCAAAATTCCGGCTGAACTGGAGAAATTTCGATCATATTTTTCTTTTAACCGTAGTGGCATTGACTGCATACGGTTTGGTTATGGTGTTCTCCGCTTCGGCTCCCAGCGCCTTCTATATCCACGGTGACAGCTTATTCTTTTTCAAAAATCAGGCTTTCTGGGCAGTCATCGGTTTTGTGGTAATGATCCTGGTCTCCATGATTGACTATAAAGTGATCAAACGATACGTATTTCCCATATATATCGTAGCGATGATTCTGTTATTGCTGGTACTTTTTATCGGTCAACGTGTAAACGGTGCAAAACGTTGGTTGAATTTTGGTTTCTCCACCATTCAGCCCTCTGAATTTGCAAAAATAACGATTATTATGACTTGTGCATGGGTTTTATCCAAAATCAAAACCATAGATGCAAAAGAATCTCTCCCTCATCTGATTATTTGCGGATTGATTGTGGGAATTGCCGCAATTCTGTTACTTTTACAGCCTCACTTTTCTGCAATTTTAATTATCGTGTTAGCATTGGGCTGCATGATGATTGCAGCAGGAATTCCCATGCGTCTGTTTTCCATTGCCGCAATCATTGCCGGCGTGGCAGGAGTGATTTTCGCCATCATCGAACCCTACCGTATGCAACGTCTGATTTCCTTCACCGACCCCTTTAAAGACAAAGCAGGAGACGGTTGGCAGGTAGTACAATCTCTTTATGCAATTGGCAGCGGTGGCTTTTCAGGACTTGGTCTTGGCAGAAGCCGTCAAAAATTCTTATATATTCCCGAACCGCAAAACGACTTCATTTTCTCTATCATCTGTGAAGAACTTGGATTCTTGGGCGCATTGGCAGTATTATTGTTGTTTGCACTGCTGCTTTACCGCGCTATCAGGATTGCCCTGAAAGCACCCGACCGTTATTCTATGCTGTTGGTATTCGGTTTAATTTCTTTAACCATTGTGCAAGTTCTTTTAAACATCGGTGTGGCAACCTCTTCGGTTCCGCCCACAGGTATTCCGCTCCCCTTCTTTTCTGCAGGGGGAACTTCCTTTGTATTCCAGATGATTTCTATGGGTATGATTTTAAACATTTCTACCCAAACAAAAAAAGAAGCAGAGCATCATATCTGATAGGCTGATACGTTTATCAAAACGGGAGGCGTTTTATGAAAGTACTTATTTCCGGCGGCGGAACTGCCGGACATATCAATCCTGCAATTGCAATCGGCACCTACCTTCAAAACCAGGGTGCCGAAGTGTTATATATCGGCTCCGACGGAGCATTGGAGAAAAAACTTTATTCCAAAACCGGTTGTCAGTTTTACGGATTCCCTTCCCAGGGATTAGACCGCAAACATTTGCTTCGTAATTTTAAAATCCTGGCAACCGACTATCAAGCTCACAAGGAAATCAAAAAGGTTGTGGAAAAGTTTCGCCCTGATGTGGGCGTGTCCACCGGCGGCTATATCAGCGCCCTTGCAATGTACGCTTTAAAATCCAAAAAAATTCCCTTTTTGGTACACGAACAAAACGCAATTCCTGGGTTAACAACCAAACTGCTTTCCAAATGGGCAAAATGTTATGCATTGGCTTTTATGGAAGCACAACCCTTCCTAAAACATCCCGATCGCGCTGTATTAACGGGGAACCCCATCCGTCAGGAATTTATGCAGGTGAATAAAAAAACAGCACGTCAAAAGCTGAACCTTCCTGAAGATGCTCCTGCAGTGCTGTGTTTCGGCGGAAGCTTAGGTGCCCTGCAATTAAATGAAGCCTTTATAAAAATGATTCCGCAGGCACAAAAAGCCGGCATCACCATGTTCATCGGAACAGGAAGCCGCTATTATGAAAAATTTTTAGAACAGGTAAAAGAATTATCTTTTGATCCCAATCAGATCAGAATTACCCAATACATTGAAGATATGCCCAACGTATTAGCTGCCTGCGATGTAGCAATTACCCGAGCAGGCGCAATGACGGTTTCCGAGCTATGCGCCATGAAAAAACCCGCCATCCTGATTCCCTCTCCCAACGTAACGGCAAATCATCAGGATAAAAACGCTCATGCTTTGGTTACCTTAGGCGGAGCATTAAAAATTCCGGAAGCAACTCTCACCGGAGAAAATTTATATCAGGCACTGCACTCCATGGTGAGTGATTCTGCCAAATTACAGAAAATGTCGGAAGCCCTCACTCCTCTTGCCATCACCGACGGTGATAAACGAGTGGGTGAACTTGTGATGAAATTACACAATCAACCGTAACAATCAGACACACCTTTCATATAATGGAACTGTAAGAAAGGTGTGAAACTATGAGATACCTGATTGAAGGCGGAAAAAAGCTTTCGGGCACCGTCCCCATTTCCGGTTCCAAAAACGCGGTGTTGCCCATTTTGGCGGCAACCATTATTACAGGAAAGAAAACTGTGTTACATAACTGCCCCGATATCTCGGATGTTCGATGCACCATTGACATTTTGAAATATTTGGGGTATCATGTTATCATGGAGAATGGAACCATCACCGTAAATACAGGATTCGATGCCAAACCGCAGGTCCCATCACAGCTGATGAGAAAACTCCGTTCTTCCATCATCTTATTAGGGGCCTTTATCAATCGATTCGGTTCTGCCCAAATTTCCTATCCGGGCGGTTGCGAATTGGGAAAACGTCCGATTGATATTCATTTGTCTGTTCTTTCCCAAATGGGTGTGCAAATTCAAGAAGACGAAGCCGGAATCTGTTGCACAGCTCCCTCCTTAAAAGGCGGAGAATATCAGCTCAGCTTTCCCAGCGTGGGTGCTACCGAGAATGTGATGATTGCATCGTTGATTGCAGACGGACCCGTCACCATTAAAAATCCTGCAAAAGAGCCGGAAATTGTAGATTTACAGAACTTTTTAAACACCGCAGGTGCGCAGATTACGGGAGCAGGTACCAACGCCATTCAAATTACTCCCACCAAAAACTTTTCCGACTGTGAATACCGCATTTGCTCCGACCGCATTGAAGCCGCAACCTACCTTTCATTGGCAGCAGCAACAGGAAGCACCATCACCTTAACCAATGCTCCTGTGGCAGATTTAGGAAAGAGCATTGCTATTTTAGAAGAAATGGGCGCATTTGTGATACCCCATTCCGATGATACCTTAACCATAACAGCTCCCCCCCACCCTAAGCCGGTGGACTTAATTTCCACAATGCCGCATCCGGGATTCCCCACAGATGCGCAGGCCATCATGATGGCTGCGCTACTCCGTTCAACAGGAACCAGTATGATTGTGGAAAATATATTTGAAAACCGCTACAATCATGTGGAAGAACTCCAAAAAATGGGTGCAAACATTTCCCTTTCCGGAAACACAGCCCGTGTGCACGGTGTTCCCAAACTGCACAGCGCCAACGTGTGTGCAAAGGATTTAAGAGCGGGAGCTGCACTGGTAATTGCCGCGCTTTCAGCAGAAGGAAAAACCATAATCAATGACGTGCACCATATTGAAAGAGGCTACGAAAATATGATTGTCAAGCTACGCTCCTTAGGAGCCAATGCAGAGCTTCTGCCATCGTTGGAACAACAAAAATTGCTGCTCTCATTTGGTTGACATCCATATGATAACATATCAGATTCCTTTCTTTGACCGAGGAAACAACACTATATCAAAACGAGGATTCCTATGAATGAAGAAAAGGGGTTGGGCACACCATCTGCCCAACCACAACCCCAAACAAAAAAGCATCAGAAAAACAAGGTGTTCAAAACCACCGTGCTGGTTACCGCCATCTTAATCGTGCTGGTAATTGTCATCGGATTTTTAACGCCTGTTTTTCATATTCGTGAAATCACCGTAACGGGAACCAAGAATCTTTCTGCCGAAAAAGTATTGGATGCTTCCGGATTGTCGGTAGGAACCAACATTTTTACCTTTCAGACGGTTGATACCGAGAAAAAAATTGCTGCCCTTCCCTTTGTAAAATCCGCAAATGTTACCAGAGTCTTCCCCAACAAGGTATCCATCGGTATTACGGAATGCAAACCCGTTGCAGAAATTGTATGCGGAGAAGCTCTTTTTCTGACAGTGGATGAAACCGGAAAAATTCTGGACTCTACCGGTGATACCGAAAAATACAACGTTCCCATAATTGAAGGAATTACAGTAGAACAGTTTGAAGTGGGAAAAATTGTGGATACCGCAAACCAAGATGAACTGGATACCGCAATTGCAATTTCACAGGAAATCAGCCAAAATAAAATGATTGACCCGTTGGAAAAGCTAGCTGTCACAGAAGGCAATTTTTTCGTACATTTTGAGAATAATATTACAGCAGACATCGGCTCCGGCAGCAGAAGTTCCTACAAAATTAAATTTTTAAAAGAAGTGTTGGCAAACATCCCGGAAGAAAAATCCGGAACCATAGAATTTATCGATGAAGATAAGGCGGTGTTTAAAGAATATGAATAGCAAATGGAAAGCACAAATCGCAATGGGCTTGGTGTGTCTGCTGCTTGGATTTTCCATCACCATACAGCTCCGCAGTGTCAAAAAAAATAATGGTGCCGGCTCTATCAGCGGTCTTCGTGCCGGTGAAATCCAATCTATGTATCGCAAAGAAAAGGAAAAAAATGAAGCGCTGTATCTGGAATTGGAAACCGTACAGAGTCGATTGGATCAATATATGTCTTCCGTGGAAGATACCAACACCACTACCAAGCTGATGAAAGAACAGCTGGATAATGCGGAAGTGTTGGCAGGATTAAAAGAAGTAGAAGGTCCCGGCGTGGTAGTCAAAATGAACGACGGAACCCAAACACCTCTCCCCGGCGAACCGGAAAGTCTGTATTGGTTGCACGATTCTGATATTCTTTTGGTAATCAACGAATTAAAAGATGCCGGTGCAGAAGCCATTTCCATCAATGGAGAACGTTTAACCTCCATTTCCGAAATTCGTTGTGTGGGCTCTGTTTTAAGTATCAACAATGTGAGAATCGGCGCTCCGTTTATCATCAATGCTATTGGTGATGCCAAAACGCTGGAATCTGCATTGCTGTTTAAAGGCGGTGTTGTGGCAGATATTGCCGCATACTGCGAAGTGGACGTAAAAACCGCAGAATCAATCACTGTGCCTGCCTATAAGGGTGCCATCAACTTCAAATATGCAACACCCACTGCAGCAAAAAAATAAAGAAAGGCAGGATTTATTATGTTATTACCTCTGATCGGTTTTGTTTTGGGTTGTTTGATTGCCTTCTTTGTTCCGGGCAGCATCAATCCCGACTATTCAGTTTACATGGCGATTGCCATTTTAGCAGCTCTGGATTCGGTGTTGGGCGGCATCTCCGCCAATTTAAGAAAAAAATTCTCTATGATGGTCTTTTTAACAGGTCTGTTCGGGAATGCAATTCTGGCTGCCTTTATCATCTATCTGGGAGAAAAACTCGGACTGGATTTATACGTGGCAATCGTGGTGGTATTTGGCACCAGAATGTTCCAGAATTTTGGCTTTATCCGTCGTTTTTACGTGGACAAATATTCCAATTTGGGAAAGCAACTGACCGTGGAAGAACTGGGGTCTGATAACCCCTCTTAAAAATTACAGTTTTTTTACATTTTTTTCGTCATTTGACTTGCTTTTTCGAAAAAAAGATGCTATAATATGAGAATAGTATGAATAATTGCGCATATATCTACGAAAAATGTAGACTTTAGATAGAAATTTCAGGGAGGTTTTAGGAATATGGCATACCATAGCGAATTAGACACCTTTGCAAAAATCAAGGTAATCGGAGTTGGCGGCGCAGGTAACAACGCTGTAAACACCATGGTTGACAACAATATGGACAAGGTGGAATTTATTGCCATCAACACAGATAATCAAGCATTACTTAACTCAAAAGCACAAACCAAATTAAGAATTGGTGAAAAAATCACCAAAGGCTTAGGTGCAGGTGCAAATCCCGAAATCGGCGAAAAAGCTGCTGAAGAAAACAGAGAAGAAATTGCTCAGGTGGTTCAGGGTGCCGACATGGTATTTATTGCTGCAGGTATGGGCGGTGGAACCGGTACCGGTGCAGCTCCCGTAGTTGCTTCCGTTGCTAAGGAAATGGGCATTTTAACCGTTGGTGTTGTGACCAAGCCCTTTGCTTTTGAAGGTATGAAAAGAAGCAACGCTGCAAAAAAAGGCGTGGAAGGCTTAAAAGAATACGTGGATGCTTTAATTGTCATCCCCAATGATAAGTTATTAGGTTTAGTAGATAAAAACACTTCCTTAAAGGATTCTTTCCGCATTGCAGACGATGTACTTCGTCAGGGCGTGCAGGGTATCTCCGACGTTATCGTAGTTCCCGGCTTAATCAACTGTGATTTTGCAGACGTAAAAACTATTATGAAAAATACCGGTTATGCTCATATGGGTTCCGGTATGGCAAGTGGCGACAACAAGGCAGAAGATGCAGCTTTAGCAGCAATCTCCAGCCCGTTACTGGAAACCACCATTGACGGTGCAAAAGGTGTGTTAGTAAACATCACCGGTGGACCGAATATGTCCTTAATCGAAGCAAGTCAGGCTGCCACCATCGTTCAGGAACATGTGGATCCGGATGCAAACTTAATCTTCGGTGCAGTCATCGACGAAAATATGAAGGACGAAATCAAAGTTACCGTGATTGCTACCGGTTTTGCTTCCAATGAAGTATTCCGTGATCACTTTAACATTCCTCAGTTCGGCGCTGCTAAAAAAGAAGTAGTAGAAAAACCGGCTCCCGAACCGTTAAGCGCTCCTTCCTTTATGCAGACTGAAACTCCCAAGAAGAAAAAAGAAGAAGTGTTAGATATTCCTGATTGGATTACCGGCTTAAACTAAGTTTCAAATAAAAAAAACAGTCCTCAGATTGAGGACTGTTTTTTTATACTGATTTACAAATTTTCCCAAGTTTCTTTTAAAGCCACCGGGAACACCGTCTCTTTCGCAAACAAGCGAAGAAGCTTAAGAGCTTTCTGTTTATTTTTTCCAATGAGAATTCGTTCTGTTTCCACAGTATTTTGATGTCGGCAGATTACTTCCACCCCGTAATATGAATCATCTTCCAAAAGAAGGCGATACGTCAGTTGATACCGTTTGTTCCCATAACAAACATTTTTCTTTGTCACTGTTGTTTTCATTAGCATAATCGTATTCCTTCCTCTTTTGTTTATATTTTTCATTAGGAAAAGGTTCTTTTTGATTATAACACACTCATCCCCTTGCAATCAACCCAAAAAATTCTTCATTTTTCTGCAAAAACAAAGACAAACCAACAATCCTCAAGCAAAACCAAGAAAGAAAAACAAATCCTCTCCCGTTTGACAAAAAAAGAGAGATAAATCATTGTAATTTCAGAAAAAACTTGAATTTACAAGAAAATTGGTGTATAATAAATTATGTATGTACATTTTTAGTCCCTGAAAGGAAAGCGCCTATGAAATTTGACGGAATTCTCTTAGTTTCCGATATGGACGGAACCCTCTTAACCGAAGAAAAAACCATCTCCAAAGAAAACTTGGAAGCCATCCGCTATTTTAGAGCAAACGGCGGAAAGTTCACCGTGGCTTCGGGAAGAGTGTATCAATCCTTAGAAAGTTATTTTGATGAATTAACGCCTGATATCCCTGTGATTTCCCATAACGGCGGTGTTATCAAAAATCCTGCAACCAATGAATTTTTGTATGCCAAACGTCTTTTTGGAAACTATAAAGAAGTGGTCAACGACATTCATAAAAAATTTCCATGGTTGGGAATTGAAGCATTTATCCCCGAGGAAATTTTATTTTTCACCGACAATCCCTATGTGAGAAAACATATCAACGACGAAAAAATTTTTCCCGATAATAAAATTGAGTGGCACTCTTTAGAAGAAACGCCTGACTGGTGCAAAGTCTTAATGGCGGCAGAAACCGATGAAATCGATATGTTAGAAAAAGTAATTCCACCCCTTTATCCCCAGTACAGTTTTGTAAGAAGTGAAGAGCATTATTTTGAACTGTTGCCTCACGGAGTTCATAAAGGTTCTGCCTTAAGCGAATTGCTGAATATATTAAAAATATCTCCTGATAAATGTTATGCGGTGGGAGATAATATGAATGATAAAGAAATGCTTGCCGTTGCAGGTTGCGGAATTGCCGTTGCTAATGCAAACCAGGGATTAAAAGAACTGGCAGATGTGGTGTTGCCTGTCACCTGCGAAGAACACGTGATCAAAGCCGTGGTAGAAATGCTGGATAAAGGAACGATTTAAATGGAAAGACCAATTGATGAATTTGTAAAAACGGAAAAATGTATTGTATGCGGTGTGTTTTTAGGAACCGGGAAATTAGAAGACTCCGACCCGGAATCCTTAGAAGAACTAAAAGCACTCTGTGAAGCCTCCGGCGCCGAAGTGGTGGGAGAAATCACCCAGAATCGTGAAGCTCCCGACAGCCGTACCGTTTTGGGAAAAGGGAAAATTGAAGAATTAAAAAATGCCGTGGAAGAGCTGGATGCCAATCTGGTAGTGTTTGACTGTGAACTTTCCGGCTCCCATACCAGAAATATTGAAGAAGAATTGAAGGTTCGTGTCATCGACCGTTCCCGCTTAATATTAGATATTTTTGCCCTGCGTGCCACCACCCGTGAAGGGAAATGTCAGGTAGAATTGGCACAGCTTCTGTATCATCTGCCCAGACTTTCCGGCATCGGTACTTCCCTCTCCCGTTTGGGAGGTGGTATCGGTACCCGTGGTCCCGGGGAAACTCAGCTGGAAACCGATAAACGGCACATCCGTGAAAGAATTGCAAATTTACGCCGAGAATTAAAAGAAATTGAAAAAAACCGTGAAACCCAACGAAAACAGCGTGCCAAAAACGAAGTGGTAAACATTGCTCTGGTTGGTTATACCAATGCAGGAAAATCTTCGCTATTAAATGCTTTAACAGGAAGCGAGCAGTATGTGGAAGATATGGTGTTTGCAACCTTGGACCCCTTATCAAAAAAACTCACTTTAGCTGATGACCGTCAGGCAGTGTTGACAGACACGGTTGGGTTTATCCGAAAACTTCCCCATCACTTAGTGGAAGCGTTTAAATCCACATTGGAAGTATGTTGCGAAGCGGATTTACTGTTGCACGTGATGGATGCTACTGATGAAAACTTACCCAATCACAAAAAGACTGTGGAAAATCTTCTAAAGGATTTGGGTGCCGAAGCAAAACCCATTCTTTCAGTATATAATAAAGCTGACAACTTAACCGAAGAATTTATTTCGGAAAAAGATAGTATTATGGTATCTGCCAAAACAGGTTACCATGTTGACGAATTACTGCAAAAAATTACCGAATTAACTCGTACCACCGAGGTGGAAAGAGTGATTCGGATTCCCTATGATAAATCCTATCTGGTAGCAAGAATTCACGACCAGTTAAAAGTGTTGGACACCAGATACGAAAACGAATACCAAGAACTTACCGTTTACGGAAAAGAGGAGCTGATTGCCCAGTATGAGCAGTTATAAAACCGTTTTAAAAGCCAGCGAATGTGAAATTATCGAAAAAAAATCCCGTTTTATTTCGCTGACTTATCCTGTGACAAGCGAAGAAGAAGCCCTCTCCCACTTGGAAGCGGCTCGCAAAAAATATTACGATGCCACCCACGTGGTGTTTGCATACCGCATCCGCAACAATCAGATTCAGCGCTTTTCCGATGACGGAGAGCCTCAAGGTACGGCAGGCGTTCCCGTTTTGGAAGTGTTATCCAAAGGAGAAATCACCGATACTTTATCCATTGTGGTTCGTTATTTTGGCGGCACCTTGCTTGGCGCAGGCGGACTGATTCGAGCTTATTCCAAGTCTGCCCACGAGGGCGTGCAGGCATCTGAAGTCATCACCATGGCAGAATGTGTGGAATTTATGATTGATTGTCCCTATCATTTATTCGGCACCGTGGAACATATTTTAAGAAAACACGATTGCCGCAAGATTGACGTAGTATATGCAGACCATATTACCATGCGGTATTATATGGAAGAAGGAAGCTACCAAAGATTCCTTGCCGATTTAACCGAAACCACAAATGCTACCGTGACCGCGGAAGAAGTAAACCGTAATTTCTATCAACTGTAAAAGGAATTTTTTGCTATGTTATTTTATGATATCACGATTTTAGATGAAAATTTAGAAGTAAAAGAGCATCAGTATGTGTTAACCGAAGGGAATAAAATCACCTACATAGGAGATACCTGTCCCGAAACCAAGGAAGAACGTTATAACGGCAAAAATAAGCTTCTGATGACAGGTTTTTTCAATCTGCACTCTCATACTCCTATGACCTTCATGAGAGGGTACGGTGAAAATCTGTCCTTAGACGACTGGCTCAACAAAAAAATCTTCCCTTATGAAGATAAACTGACCTCCGAAGATATTTATGTGGGCACCTTGCTTGGGATTGCAGAAATGCTTCGGTTTGGAATTGTGTCCACCAGTGATATGTATTACTTTTGCGAAGATATGCTAAAAGCATTCTTGGAAGTGGGCGTAAAATGCAATTTAAGCCGTGGTATCACCTGCTTTTCCGATGCAAGCTATCACGATTTGCCCGCTTATGAAGAAAACAAAATCTTAGTAAGAAATTATCATAATAAAAACGACGGACAAATCAAAATTGATTTTTCCATTCACGGGGAATACACCAACACCGAACGCACCATCCGTGAAATTTCCGAACACGCAAAAACAGAACATCTGCCCATTCATATTCACATTTCCGAAACGGAAAAAGAACACAAAGAATGCATGGCACGTCATAACGGTATGACTCCCATTGAATATTTCAATCATCTGGGCGTGCTGGATTCTCCCGTATTGGCGGCGCACTGTGTGCATCTTTCGGGAGACGATTTTGCCATTATGAAAGAAAAAGGCGTATCCGTGGCAAGTTGCCCTGCTTCCAATTTAAAACTGGCAAGCGGTATCTGTGACGTGAAAACCTTATTTGATTACGGCATCAACGTGGGTATCGGTACCGACAGCGTGGCCAGCAACAACTCTTTAAACATGATAGAAGAAATCAAGCTCTTTGCCCTGCTTCAGAAAGTGCGCTCAAATGATCCTGCTATTATCACCCCCAAAGAAGCAATCTATGCCGCAACCAAAGCAGGCGCTATTGCTCAGGGACGTAGCGACACAGGTGCATTAAAGGTAGGCAACCGCGCCGATTTAATTGTGTTAGATATGGACGCTCCCTACTGGAAACCCGTTCACAATCTGACCAACAACTTAGTATATTCCGCATCAGGAACAGACGTATGCCTTACCATGGTGGACGGCAAAGTGTTATACAAAGACGGCACCTATCCCACAATGGATGTAGAAAAATTAAACGCAGTACAGAAATTATCTCAGAAAGAAATCTAAATTTATGAATCTCAAGTCCTTAAAAAAAGCATTTCCCTATACAATTCCCGTCATGCTTGGCTACTTATTTTTAGGCTCTGCCTTTGGCATCCTGTTAAGCAGCAAAGGCTACGGACCTATTTGGGCACTCATTATGAGCGTGAGTATGTATGCAGGAAGCGGTCAGTTTGTGGCGATTGGCTTTTTAACCTCACCTTTTGACTTATGGAACGCTTTTTTCGTAACGCTGATGGTAAACCTTCGCCATTTGTTTTACGGCTTATCCTTGTTGGAACGGTTTAAAAAAGCAGAAAAAAAACGGTTTTATATGATGTTTTCCTTAACCGATGAAACCTATTCCCTGCTCTGCGGTATCAAAGCCCCAAAAGATGTAGACGAGCATCAGTTTTACTGCTCCATCGGTTTTTTAGACCATATTTACTGGATTGTAAGCTGTGTGTTGGGAAATATTATCGGCTCCACCATCCCCTTTAATTCCAAAGGGATTGACTTTGTAATGACCGCCTTATTTATGGTGATTTTCTTAGACCAATGGAAAGATTCGAAAACTCATATTCCCCAGTTTGTTGGAATCGGAATCTCTGTTATTTGTCTGCTGATTGTGGGTTCTGAAGGATTTTTACTTCCTGCTATGAGCTTGATTTTAATTTGCTCCGGCATCTTAAAAAGAAGATTGGAGGCGAAACTGGTATGACACTTCCAATCCATCAGGCACTGCTTATCATTGGGGTATCGGCAGTTGCCACCTTTTTGACCAGAGCTTTACCATTTTTACTGTTTCCGCCCCATAAAAAAACGCCCAAATTTATTCTCTACTTAGGCAAGATGCTCCCCTATGCAACCATCGGAATGCTGTTGGTATATTGTTTAAAGGATGTTTCTATTTTACAATGGTCTCACGGACTTCCCGAAGCAATAGCACTATTAGCCATCACCGCCGTACATCTGTGGAAGCGGAATATTTTATTCAGCGTTGGTGGTGGAACCGTATTTTATATGATACTGGTTCAATGTATTTTTTAGTTTTTTGCTATTTTAGCAAACAATCCCCCCAAAAAAATCGGAGGTTTTTAAAATGAAATTAAAAGAATCCGGCGAAAATTATTTAGAAGCCGTTTTAATCCTAAAAAAAGAATTGGGAAACGTCAGAAGCATTGATGTGGCTCATCATTTAAATGTATCCAAGCCCAGCGTATCCGTAGCAATGAAAAACCTGCGAGAAGAAGGTTTTTTGGTGGTGGATGAACTTGGAAATATTACCTTAACAGAACAAGGTATGCAAGTTGCCGATAACATGTATGAACGGCACCACGTACTTGCCAAAGCATTGATGGCTCTTGGCGTATCCAAGGAAACCGCTTACGAAGACAGTTGCAAAATCGAGCACGATTTAAGCCAGGAAAGTTTTGAAAAAATCAAAGAATTTTTAGAAAAACATAACTGCCCGGATTAAGGAGGATACCATGAACAAAACATTGCGAATTTTGCTTCTTGCCGTTGGTGGCGTCTTAATCGGTGCTTTCGCCAATCAGCTGGGCACCGCAAATGGAGCAGCGATGTTCACCTTAGGAATTTTACTTGCGGTCAGTTCTATGATTACCGTGACCAAAAAAGAAAACAAGAATGAGAAAAAGAAGCCTGAGAAAATCAATCCCTACAAGAGAAAAAAGGAGAAACATTAATATGAAAAAATCTCTCTTAATATTGTTAACAATATCATTGTTGGCTCTTTCAGCTTGCTCTAAAAACGTTCCCCCTGCCAACACAACCATCCCGCCAGTTTCTACAAAAACAACATCAGAATCAGAGTCTAGTCAATTAACAGATCAAGACTTTATTTACATTGAAAACAATCAACAAGAAATCCCTATGAATTTCGGATATTACTACGGCTTTACGCAGAACCAGTCAGTAGTATTCAAATTAAGCTCTTCATATTCTAAAGACCGAACCACCGGTTCTTACACTCTGCCCAGAAATTTAACATTGCAATCATCCATCGAAGATTTTGTTGATGCTTATGACATTCAAGCGCAAAATTCTGTCGTACAAGTATGGAAATTGAACATGAGCCATTTTTACGAATTTGATATTAAAAACATAGACGAGTTCACAAAAGGTGCTGAATGGGCGGATCTTGTCATCGCCTGGTACAAAATTGACGAACAGTGGCATCAAATGACATCGCAAGAAGTTATGAACCTGATGTCGAACAAATGGAATGAAGAATGTGAAGCAGTCTACACAGTAAGTATAGATTGCAGCAATCCTTCCCAAAGAAACAGCGTAATCATTACATATTCTACCTTAGAAGATTGGGTAAAATTTAACAGATAATTTTATATTGATAAACAAAAAAGGCATAGGATATTCAAACGGAATCCTATGCCTTTTGCAGTCTTGACTTTCCTGTTTCAGACGACGAGAAAATTGATTCAGAACGGAGAAATCGAGTCAAAGCTCTGCTTTGATGGCACCCGAAGGCGTACCGAGTGTACGTCTCCCGAAAGACGATGAGAAAAGGACTTAGAATTCGCAAACCGAACCAAAGGGTTACCCGAAGGCGTAGTACTGCGTACAGCATAACGGTACGCCGAGCGGTGAGGTTTGCGGATAGCAAAGGGCATTCTAATCAAAATTGTTGCAAACAATTTTCACCTTATAAAAACAAAAAAGGCATAGAATAAATCCTATGCCTTTTGCAGTCTTGACTTTCCTGTTTCAGACGACGAGAAAATTGGTTCAGAACGGAGAAATCGAGTCAAAGCTCTGCTTTGATGGCACCCGAAGGCGTACCGAGTGTACGTCGAGGGCGAGATTCATCCGTTATGGACAATTTTATCGAGTCTTAGTCTAAAAATTCTTTGGTAATGTTATATACATTTTCCACAGATTTCTTCATCAGTTCTTCTTCTTCGGGAGAAAGAACTACGGGAATATCCAATTCAACACCTTCGCTGCTTACGATTCTGGGCATACTTAC
This sequence comes from Oscillospiraceae bacterium, assembly GCA_015068645.1. Taxonomy (NCBI): domain Bacteria; kingdom Bacillati; phylum Bacillota; class Clostridia; order Eubacteriales; family Oscillospiraceae; species Oscillospiraceae bacterium. The sequence goes on along the minus strand of SVKD01000006.1, from coordinate 71,392 downwards.
TGCAACATTGGTGAAACCGTAAATTTCTTCTTTGTTGATACTTACAGGAAGCACTCTGTCTTTACCATTTAAGATTGCATCGGTAATATCACTTACTGCACTTGCAACGCCAAAATAGGTAGCACCTTTGTTTTTGATGATTGCTGCACCACCTAATTTCACTTCTTCTTTAATCTGAGCTTTTTCTTCTTCAGTTAAGGGATGACCGTGAATGGTATCTAAATTTACAAGCAGTTCGCCGGCGATGGTAGCGTGGCTCCAGTAAGGGAACTGGGTTTCACCGTGTTCACCGATCATCATTGCGTGAATATTTTTCACGTTCATATCAAATAAATCATACAGCTTCTGCTGCAGACGGATGGTATCTAAGTAAGTACCGGAACCGATAACTTTACCTGCGGGCAGACCGGTCCATTTCTGAACTAAGGTGGTTAACACGTCAACAGGATTGGAAACGATAACAAAAATGCCGCCATTATAGTGTTTCATAATGTCACCAACAATAGATTTCATAATGGAAACATTTTTGCAAGCTAAATCCATTCTGGTTTCACCGGGTTTTCTGTTTACACCTGCAGTGATAATAATAACATCGCTGTCTTTCACGTTTTCATAGTCACCTGCGGTGATTTTCATGGAACCGAATACAGGACAAGCATGAGAAATATCCAGCGCTTCTCCATATGCTTTTTCTTTATTTACATCAATTAAAACCATTTCATGCGCAAGGTTTCTGGCAGCAATGGTATATGCAATAGAAGCACCTACAAAACCTGCTCCTACAATTGTGATTTTTTTCTTGGAAGTACCCATAAAATAAACCTCTTTTCCCTAATAATTTTATAGTCAAATTGAAATTTTAACCCATTATATTCTGTATCTGTTATTGTATCAAAAGAAAACGATTTTGTCAATTGTTTTTTCTCTTTTTAAAGAATTTTTATTCTTTTTCACAGCTTGTTCTCATACTCTGTGGTATAGCAATTTCTAAGGAGGAAAATATCTTGTTTCAATTTCGAAAAATAGCGTATCATTTTAAGGAGCACAAATTTTCATACAGCTTACTGCTTATTTTAATTGTTCTCGGATTTTTGGTCGGATGCTTTTACACAAATTTTCTTTCAGAATCCGACTTTTTCAGTGCAGGGATACAAGCAGAAGAATTTATCAAGCAAGCAAAAGAACACGAACTGAGTTTTCGTCTGATGCTTTCAGAGGAACTTTCCACCTATCTTCTGATTGCTCTGTTTTCGTTATTTTTACCCGGCTTTATTCCCACGATTTTTCTCGTTTTCAAGTGGGGGTTTTCTTCCGGATTTTTTCTCACATTTTTAATCAAATATTTTGCTATGAAGGGCTTTTTTCTTGGCGGACTGTTTCTGATTACCAATCTTATGTTTTTTCTTCCGGCTCTAATGATTCTGGCAAGAAAAAGTCTTTCTGTTAACAAATATCTGCTTGCCTCCGCATTGCAGCATCATTCCTCTAAAACTTCCCTTCCGCAAGAACTTCTCACCACGTCTGTAATCACATTAGCCACATCGTTTATGGTAGCGATCGGTGTTTCTTTGAAATTCACATTACTCTCTCCTCTATCGAATTATTTATTCTTTTGAAAAAGAATTGACAAGCCTCTTCTTTTGGGATATAATGAAGAAAAGCTTCAAGAAGAGGAAGTGGTCTTATGAAATTAAGAACGATTATTGCAAAATTAGAAGCAATCGCGCCCTTTTGCCTCGCCGAAGAATGGGACAACGTAGGCCTGATGCTGGGACACCCTGATTGGGATATCAAAAAATGCTATGTGGCACTGGATATTACCGACCGGGTAATTGATTGCGCCATCGAAAACGGATGCAACCTGATTGTCAGCCATCACCCGTTCATTATGGGGGGAATAAAATCAATCAATTTAGAAGAAGAAAAAGGCCGTCAGATTGCTACGCTGCTTTCCCACAACATTGCGGTATATTCTATGCATACAAACTTCGATAGCTGCTGGGGCGGCGTAAACGATACGCTATGTCAACTGCTTGAGCTTATGGATTATCACACAGACCAACCTACTATCTACCGAAAAGGTTTCTTAAAAGAGCCCATTTGTTTACAAGATTTTATCACACTGGTAAAAGAATCTCTTCAAGTTTCATATGTGAATTATACAGGAGACCCCAACCGCAAGGTGAGAACCGTTGCTGTCGTTGGAGGTGCAGGCGGAAGCATGGTGGAAACGATGAAAGACTGCGATGTTTATCTCACAGGCGAAGCCAAATATCACGAATATCAGTTAGCAGAAAGCCTGGGTCTTTGTATGGTTACGGCAGGCCACTTTGAAACCGAGAATCCCGCTTTGGAAAAAATCCGTATTGCGCTCACGGAACTAAATTTAGACGTAACGGTTCAAGAAGTTCATCACGGATTTTATAAGACCGTATAGGTACCAATTTATGGAACGAATTTTAGTGTTTTCCGATTCTCATGGTGATGTGAGAAAAATGAAACAGATTATTGAAAATATGTATGGTGTTACTGCCGTAATTCATTTAGGGGACATCAATCGGGATATCCAATTTTTAGAGGACAACTTTTTCGATTTTCCCATCTACGGCGTGCAAGGGAATAATGATTATTCCGGTGCATATCCCAACGAAAAAATGTTGACAATCGGGGATAAAAAGATATTTATTACCCATGGGCATTATTATCTTTTGGGTTGGGATCCCGCACCTTTAAAGAGTATTCCTGCCACCGAGAAAGCTGATGTGATTTTGTTCGGGCATACGCATATTGCAGAAGTAGAGCATTTTTCAGGGAAAATTTTGGCAAACCCGGGTAGCATTTCACGTCCAAGAACAGGTAATGCTTCCTACGGTGTTATTGAAATTGAAGCCGGAAAGATAAGCTATTGCAATGTACAGCTTCCCTCACCATTTTAAAAAGTTAAAAAAAACTGAATCATTCCACATTTGAATGATTCAGTTTTTTTATTCTTCTTTATGCTTGATTTTATAAACAATCAGAGAACCTGCCATCATCGCCAATACAATTCCAAAAGGAATCAAAAATCCGGGAGACAACGGATCTTTCAAAGAATCCCCCATCAACGTAAAGGGAATTAATGTGGGAACCATTGCCAACAGCGACAATCCTAAAAAACTCCAGAACCGATAACCTGTACTTCCGCAGACCAAGGAAATCAATTCCACGGGAAAAACATTAGATGCGCGAAGGGCAAATAACGTTACCTGACTTTTATCACTGTCATCCATAAAACGCTTCACCTTGGGAGACTTACGGATGATTTTTTTCACAAGGTTTCTTCCCAACTTCTTTCCAAGCCAGAATGTGAGAGACATGGTAACAGAAAGGCCGATAATATTAATGAGAATACTATAAATGGGCGGAAAAAGGTTACCCGTCAGAATATATAAAAATGCTACGGGAATAAAAAACAGTACCGCTTTTACGGCATAAATTCCCAGTACAAGGAGAACCTCAATTACAACATTTCCCCCTGCAAACAGAAAAATATCATCCGGTGTTACCCCGGTTAACAGCTTAGTTAACCAGTAAAACAATACAATCACAATTGGAAGGCCAAGCACTAAAAGTGCTATCCAGCGAAATTGTTTTCTCTTATTCTTATTCAATCGAAGCCCTCTTTCTTAATTAGTTTATTGCTTTTCTGCGAGTTTTTTCTACCGCAGGAACAATCCCTGCGCATACAACAGCCGCAACCACAATTTCGAGCACTGCATTGATGCCACCCCAGGCAATCATCAAAGCCACATAATCTTTTCCAACTGCAGTATGTCCATAAAAACAAATATAAATCAGGGATAGTACCATAAACGAATGCATCAAGCTTGCCACAACTCCTGCAATTCCTGCAGAAACAGATGAATGGAATTTTTTCTTACAAAAACGATAGCAGAACACACCGATAACCGGGAACAGAATTCTGGGAACAATACAAATCACAAGACTCCAAAAGTTGCCGTTGGGAGCAATGGGAGTAAATGCAAAAGCCGATGTGCTTCCCAGCAAAGAGGTGGAAAAAACGATCAATGAGAATACACCCATGACACCTCCCATAATCACCCCTTCCCGATAGCCCAAAACCATGGCAGCTACCAAAGGCGGAATGTGTGCCAAAGTTGCAACAATCCCTGGTCCCAAGGGAATGGAACCTAACGCAGTAAATGCAAAAATCGCTTCAATAGCAATAAATAATGTTAAAACAACAAGTGTATTTAATTGTTTTCTTTTCATTGTAATTCTCCCCTCAATTATGCTTTCACATTCATCTGATATACCAGATTTAAACCTGTCATCAACAGGTTTTCCCGATATACAATTTCTTTTCTGCAATACGGAATAATCGCCTTGGCATGTCCACCTGTTGCAACCACAGTGGCAGGGGTACCCAGTTCTTCTAAAATACGTTCAATCATACCGTCTATCATAGACGCCCAACCAAACACCATCCCTGCTTTCATAGAATCTACAGTGTTGGTGCCGATTACTTTTTTGGGAGAATCCAGGTTGATTCCCTGAAGCTGTGCGGTATTCTGAGATAACGCATTTAAGGAAATACCAACTCCGGGTGCAATAGCACCGCCACGGATATTTCCTTTTTCATCCGTCACAGAAATCGTGGTGGCAGTGCCCATATCAATCACAATCACGGCAGTTTTATATAAATGCCGTGCTGCCACATTATCCACCACAATATCGGACCCAAGCTGAGAAGGGTTATCAATCAAAATATTGAGCCCTGTTTTGATACCGGGTCCCACAATCAAGGGATCTTTCCCGATGAGTTTTGAAACCGCTTTGGCGATTACATTGGTCACGGGAGGTACTACGCTGGAAATAATGCCGCCTTCAAAGGAAGTTTCTTCCATATTATACAGCCGCAAAATTTCACGGAAATAAATCGCATACTGGTCCTCGGTACGGCACCCTTCGGTTGCCATCCTGGATACAAAGCATACTTCGTTTTGATGGATAGCTCCAATCACAATGTTGGAGTTGCCCACATCAATCGCTAAAATCATCGCTTTTGTTCCTTTCACTACTGCTCCGCGGTAGGCGGATGCAATGTATATTATTTTATTTTTTTGAACAAATAATTTTAAAGATCTTTCTTCACACGGAAGGTTCTGCGGAATTTCGCCTTGCGGCGCTGTTTTTTCTTACGTTCCGCTTCTATGATGTAATACACCGCAACGCCAATAATAAAGACAATTGCAGCAATAATCAACCAGAAAATGGTTTTTAAAATATTATAAAACGTAATGGTCTTTTTAGCAGTTCCCGTCATAGGAATCTGAAACAATTCTGCTCCGTCGGAGGAAACCGTTACACTGGCAGTGTATTCTTCTGCTCTTTTATAGCGGGGAGCGAGTTCATAAGAAAAACTTAACTCTTCTGCCCCAACTCCATTGGGAAGCATCACAAATGCCTCTCCATCCAACTGAAAATCCACACGTCCTATTTTCCCAAAGGTTCCCCAAAGCTTGCCTGCAGGAGGATCAATCAAATCATTATCAATCTTGGTTTTATAAAAGTTTTCATAGCAAAAATCCAAAAGATTAGCCGCATCCTCATATTTCTTCTCACCGTCGGTACAGTTCATTACCACACAAATCAGCTCCAAGGTTCCCCGCTTTGCTTCCACTACCATCGTGTTCTGCGCAGGGGTAGTAAACCCATTTTTGCCAAACCGTGCATATTCATAATAATACGGACCGGACTGCAGCATCAGATTTTTATTGGAACGAACCCTGTCAGGATTGTCGGACATGGTGTATGTTTTTGCTCCGGCAATCTTCACGAAATCAGGATTTTTCATAGCTTCTCTGGTAATCAACGCCATATCATATGCAGTGGTATAGTGTTTCTCATCATGAAGACCGTGAGAATTGACGAAGTTGGTGTTGGTGGCGCCCAACTCTTTTGCCTTTTCATTCATCAACTTTACAAAGTCTTTTTCACTGCCTGCCACATCTTCTGCAATAACAATAGCACAATCGTTGGCAGATTCCAACATCATCCCGTGCAAAGCATCTTCCACGGTAAGGACATCACCTGCAGCAAGGCCGATACTGCTGGTTCCCAACGTTTGCTCCACCGCATAATCACTGACCGTAATAACGTCTGTCAGTTCACAATGCTCCAGAGCAATCAAAGCAGTCATCACCTTGGTGATGCTGGCAGGATATTTCTGCTCATTCATCCCTTGGTCAAACAACACCTGCCCTGTTTCCGCTTCCATTACCACAGCATTTTTAGACAAGATATCAAATTTCGGGACGGGGTTTGCTGCCCACACGGACGTGTGGAGTAACAAAACGCAAAGAATCAAACAAACTAGCTTTTTCACAATCATTCTCCATCCGTTTATTTTAAATTATAATTCGGTTATTATATAGTATAACACAATCCAATCCGGTTTGCAACAAAATCAACCATTTTTTTCATAAGATTTTTGAGAAAACCCACTTTTTTTCAGAAAAAGCAGATAAAAATAAAAAAATGTGAAAAAAAGACTTTATTTTTTGGAAACAATATGCTATAATGGTTTCAGAATGTAATAGTCTGTTATTTTTTGGAAAGTAACATGCTGTTAAGATAGACGAAAGGTGTGATAACCACTTGGAAAAATATGTTATTAACGGCGGAAAGCCTTTAACCGGAGAAGTAGTAATCAGCGGTGCAAAAAACGTTGCGGTTGCTATGATTCCTGCTGCTTTGCTGTCTGATACTCCTTGTGTTTTAGAAAATGTGCCCGATATTTCTGACGTGCGCATTATGATTAATATTTTAAAACAGATGAACGCAGAGGTTTATTATAAAGAGCCCGGCGTTCTCTATATTGATTCTACCAAGATGAACACTTCTAAGGTTCCTTATGAACTGGCAACCAAAATGCGTGCCTCTTATTACTTTATCGGCGCACTTTTAGGTAAATTCAATCAGGCAGAAGTGGCTCTTCCCGGCGGATGCCATTTAGGAAACCGTCCTATTGACCAGCATTTAAAAGGATTTGAAGCATTGGGCGTGCAAACCGAAGTAAAATCCGGTGCCATCGTTGCAAAATCCAATGCCTTAACTGCCGCCCCTGTATTTTTCGACCAGGTTTCTGTTGGCGCAACCATCAATGTTATGCTGTGTGCCTGCAAAGCGCAGGGCACCACCATTATTGAAAATGTGGCAAAAGAACCGCACATTGTTGACGTGGCAAACTTTTTAAACTCCATGGGCGCAAAAATCAAAGGCGCAGGTACCGACACCATTAAAATCGTGGGCGTAAAGGAATTAAAAGGTTCCAGCTATTCCATCATTCCTGACCAGATCGAAGCAGGTACATATATGGTAATGGCAGCAGCTACTAAAGGTGATGTTGTGGTGAAAAATGTAATTCCCCGCCACTTGGAATGTATGAGCGCAAAACTCACAGAAATTGGTGTTGGTGTGGAAGAAGGAGACGACTCTATCAGAGTATTCTACAAAAAACGTCCCAAGAAGACTGTGGTAAAAACCTTACCATATCCCGGATTCCCCACCGATATGCAGCCCCTGATTGCCACCTTACTGTGCGTGTCTGAAGGGACCAGCACCGTAACTGAAACCATCTGGGATTCCCGTTTTAAATATACCGAAGAATTAAAGAAAATGGGAGCAGACATTAAAGTCAGTGGTAATATGGCAATGATTACCGGAGTGGACGAGCTTTCCTCCGCTCCCCTGAGAGCAACCGACCTTCGTGCAGGTGCCGCTATGGTAATTGCAGGGCTGATGGCTCGCGGAACAACTGAAATTTCTGATATTTTTCACGTTGAACGCGGTTATGAAAAAATTGTTGATAAAATCAAAGGAATGGGCGGCGACATTCAGAAAATCGAAACAGAAAACTAAGCCCGTATATCAAAATATATGAATCAATTGAAATTTTGTCCGTTATTTTCAGGAAGTAACGGTAACTCTATTTTCATATCCTATAAAGGCACCCGCATCCTGGTGGACTGCGGGTGCAGCTTTAAGCGCATTCGTGAGTCATTGGATTCCATCGGGGAAGACATCGGCAAACTGGATGCCGTTTTTTTAACCCACGCTCACACTGACCACACCTCAGCCCTTCCCATGATGATGAAGCATCTTAATGTGAAGGTGTGTGGCACCAAAGGCACATTAATTGAACTCTATCCCAAAATCTGCGACTATTCTGAACGCATTTTTCAGATTGACCGTAATCAGAGTGTGGGTGTTTTGGATTTACGGATTGAATCTTTCCCTGTTCCACATGATGCCTGTCACACTGTGGGATACAATCTGTTTGCCGACGAAAAAACCATCAGCATCCTGACAGACGTTGGTCATTTGGCAGAGAATTTATTTACCGATGTAAAAGGAAAAGAACTGGTTTTCTTAGAATCCAATCACGACTTAAATGCTTTGGAAAATTGCTCCTATCCTTTCCATTTAAAACAAAGAATCCGTGGAAATGAAGGGCACCTTTCCAATGAAAATGCAGGAAAATTTGCCACACATCTGATAAAAGGCGGTACGAAAAAAATCATTTTGGGCCACTTAAGCGGTGAAGCAAACACTTCCGAACTTGCATTTCACACGGTAGAAGATGTGTTAAAAGAATCCAAAATCAAAGTGAATCAAGACGCGGAGCTTTCCGTGTCACACCGCGGTATGCTTGGTGAGGTGGTATTATTATGATAAAAACCACCATTATCACCGTTGGAAAAATTAAAGAGGAAGCAACTCGTAATCTGATTTCAGAATATGAAAAGAGACTGAAAAAATATACCGATTTTACCCATATTGAGGTTCCTGACTTACCGTTAAGCGACCGTCCGGGAGAAAAAGAAATCGAATCGGTTCTCAAAAAAGAGGGAATACAAATTCTAAAAAATATTCCTAAGAATATGGTGCCGGTTGCAATGGCAATCAACGGCAAACAGTATTCCTCCGAAGAATTTGCCGAGCTGATTGACAAAAAGGCTACAGAAGGCGGGATGTGCTTTATTATCGGCAGCTCTCACGGGTTGCATCCTGATGTGCTCGCCGCCTGCCGAATGAAAATATCTATGTCTAAAATGACCTTCCCTCATAATCTTGCCCGTTTGTTTTTAACAGAGCAAATTTACCGTGGCTTTAAAATTTTAAACCATGAAAGCTATCATAAGTAAACAAAAAAGTCCGTTATCAAAACGGACTTTTTTATTGTAAATACAACAAGGTTCCGGGGCACCCGACCGCAATCTTCGATTGCGTCATCGGGTCGGGTTCTTATTTGCCATATTCCACTTTTAAAAACCGGTAATTTCAGTACATTTTTCCAATCGTTCAACATCTGTAATTCCGGCATATTCACATTGATAAGCCTCACCATCTGAAGTGGCAACTGTCACAGTTTTTTCAAAACCATCATCACTTGTTACGATCATTGTTTCGTCGTGCTCTGCAATCGTTTCGCCATCAACCGTTCCTTCCGGAAAATGAATCTGAATTTCAAATTCATCGGTACCGAGCTCAGTTACTTTCACAACACTTCCGGCAACATTGTAAGATCCCGGATACTGACCATCCGTAAAACGTTCTCCATTAAAATGCATCAAATAAGCTAAGCCATCGGAAATTTCTCCGACCCACCAGCCCTGAAGTTCATCTATCAGGGTTTCTTCGGTAAGGTTGGAAGCACCCTTTTCTTCAGAATTCTCCGGAGATATCAAACGTTCCACAGGATTGCAAGCGCATAAAGATACAATCATCAAACAAACCAGCAACATACTGATAAGCTTTTTCATAAAAATTCTCCTTCCTGTGTTTAGTAATTGGAAACATTTTTAATCTGCTACAATTTCTTCACATTTTGCAAACAGTTCATCATCAGTGGTTCCTGCATATTGGCATTCATAAACATTGCCCTGTTCATCAGTTACCGTCATCTGATTTTCAAAGCTGTCGTCACTTTTTACGATAAAAATTTTGTCATGTGCCGGGATAAGCTCCTCATAAATATATCCATCAGGAAAATGAATGGTAAGTTCGAATTCTTCAGCACCTACATTTCTGAACAAAGAAATATTTCCGGAAAGTCCACCCTCGCTTCTGTAATGTCCGTCAGAAAAACGATTTCCGCTAAATTGCAGGAAATAGCCGTCGGGACTTACCCAGTTCCCCTGTACCTTAGACACAATACTTTCCCGGGAATCTTCGTCAGAACTCACAATCTCGGGAGCTTCCACATCGGAATCGATGGAACTTTCTTTAGCAGATTCCGGCTGTTTCGCTTCGTTTTTACCACAAGCGCATAAAGATAATGCCATCAGGACAACAAGTAAAATAGCAATTAGTTTTTTCATAGTGAACATTCTCCTAAATCAAAAAGATTATTAAACTAATCTTATCCTAGCATATTTCATCACAAAATTCAACAATTTTTTTAAAATGTATCAAAAATGAAATTTTATCAATACAAAAAAGACCGTTAAAAACGGTCTTTTTCTTTTTTGCTTTTCAATTAGATAGCTCTGATAACTCTACCGGATTTTAAGCATTTAGAGCAAACGGTAATTTTTTTCGGAGCACCGTCAACAATTGCTCTTACTTTTTTGATGTTGGGTTTCCAGGTTCTGTTGGATCTTCTGTGAGAGTGGGAAACCTGAATACCAAAAGTGGTAGCTTTGTTGCAAATTTCGCATTTTGCCATAGTCGATTGCACCTCCAAACAAATTAGATATAGTTTATATATCAGCGATTTTTTACACGGTTTTATAATGATGGTGCCGGTGAAGGGACTTGAACCCCCACGGTTTCCCTCACGATTTTGAGTCGCGCGCGTCTGCCATTCCGCCACACCGGCATATAAACACATAAGCTGACTTAAAATAATATATCACAAACAATCCTATTTGTCAAGAGATTTCAGGAATTTTTTTGTATTTTTCTTTCAGAATGTGACGAGCGGGAAATCGCGATTCCTATCTTGCCAAATGAAGTGCTCTCACAATGAAAGGGGATGCCCACCCTCCCCTACAAATGATGTTTCTTACATCAAACAAAAAGACGAAACCCATCAAAGATTCCGTCTTTGCTATTTCCATATTTTCTAAGGTGAAGAAAAATTGATGCAGAATTCGGAAATCGAATCAAGGCAACGCCTTGACGAGCCCGAAGCTGTACCGTGTGTACAGCGAGCGGTGAGGTTCATTCATTTAAGCCAATTTTTCAAACCGGATATGAAAGGTGCAGGAAAAGGATTCAGAATTCACAAACTGACCCCAAAGCCGTACACAGGTACTGCGAGAGGAGAAGTTTGTGAATAGCAAAAGGCATTATCAATCAAAATTTGTGCTAACAAATTTTCACCTTAAAAAACAAAAAGGCATAGAAACCTATGCCTTTTGCGTTCTGGATTCTTTTACAAGCCTTATTACATACCGGAGGTTGCGATGGAATCTACATAATCCATACCTTCAGTTACCATACCGAATGCCGCATAATCCCCATCCAGATGAGGTGCATCTGCATGCATAATGAAGAACTGGCTGCCTGCAGAATCGGGATCCATAGCTCTTGCCATGGAAAGCACACCACGGGTATGTTTTAAGTTGTTTTCTACGCCGTTAGAGGAGAATTCTCCTTTGATGGTGTAACCGGGGCCACCGGTACCGGTACCCTGAGGACATCCGCCCTGAATTACAAAACCGGGAATATTTCTGTGGAAAGTTAAACCATTGTAAAATCCTTTTTCAATTAAGGAAATAAAGTTTTCCACGGTGATGGGGGCTACATCAGGGTATAATTCTGCTTTGATGATACCGCCGGATTCCATTTCGATGGTCACAATAGGTTTTTGCGCATCAGTTTTATCCACGGTAACGGTTTTCATAGTAACAATTGCTTTCATATCAGCATCTCCTTTGGTTTGTGTGGTTTGTGTTGATTGTGTTGTCTGTTGCGTAGTTTCTTGTTCTGATGTCTGGCTGCAGCCTGTTAATACAAGCATAGTTGCCAACAGTACTAAACAAATTTTTTTCATTTTTTTACTCCTTTTTTTATTTACCGGTACTACCGAAGCCACCGGTACGGTCACCTTGAGCGTTATCGTCATCCGCTTTTAAAAATTTGGTGAAAATCCCCTGCCCGATTTTATCGCCTTTTTTAATGGTAATGGCAAAAGGCATAAAATTGTAAAAAGCAAACATGATATGACCGTCATTATCCGGATTGGAATAATAATCACTATCAATAATCCCAACGGAATTTGCTAAAATCAAGCCTTTTTTACCGGGATTGGAAGAACGATTGTAGATGGATAACACTTCATCCTCGCCCATATACGCTTTGATTCCGGTTTTTACCAACGTGGGTTTAATGGGTTCTTTGGATACCACTTTTTCCAATAGCTGAGCATAATAAGACGGAATCACGGTATCTTCGATAGCAAAAAAATCATAACCTGCGCTGTTTTTCGTAGAACGCTCGGGAAGTTTAATATCCCGTTCTAAAAAATCCTTGGCAACTTCAAAGCCTCTTTGTTTCATGATAACATACTCCTTTGCAATCAATCTTCTATATGATAACACAGTCTCTCAAAAAAATCAACCGCTTTTTCAAAAAACAAATCATTTTGTCGAACGATTTTTTCACTCTCACGACAAATTACAACGGACTTTTCATAGGGGCTATGCTACAATAAGAAAAACTGACAAAAATGAGGAATGAATATGGAAATTTTCTTTGAAGAACAAAACGACACTCTAATGATACTGCTTCGGGGAGAACTTGATCATCATAACAGTATTGGCATGCGGGAACAACTTGCTTTAAAACTGTCGGAGAAAAACTACCGACGAATCATTTTCAACTTAGAAGGTCTTGACTTTATGGACAGCTCCGGCATCAGTTTTGTTGCCTATGGCTACAAGCTTGCCTCCGTTTTTGATGCCCGTACTTATATATATACCACCAACCAACGTTACCAAAGAATATTTACCATGGCAAATATGCAAGAACTGGTTACCATTCTCTCCCACGGAAAGGAGCTTTGCAAACTATGGAAATTCTAAATGAAATGCGATTGATGTTTTTATCCAAATCGGAAAACGAAGGCTTTGCACGTATTACAGCTGCAGCATTCATTTCTCCGTTAGACCCCACTGTTTCAGAGCTTGTGGAAGTAAAAACTTCTGTTTCGGAAGCAGTTTCCAATGCAGTCATCCACGGATATGATAAAACAGTTGGCGTTATCACGCTGGAGATGCGTCTTTTTTCCGATTACAGCGTGGAAATCACTGTAACCGACTCGGGAAAAGGAATCCCCGATATCGAAAAAGCGAGAGAACCCCTTTTCACCACCAAAACTGAAGAAGAACGCTCGGGAATGGGATTCACCGTAATGGAATCCTTTATGGATATTTTGGAAGTGGACTCGGCACCGAGAAAAGGTACCCGTATTTTTATGAAAAAACGGCTTCACCCCAACCATACATAACAACAGAAAACCTGCTAAGAAGACGAGGTGTGCTATGTTGTTTGACAAAAACAACGAACTGATTAAGTTGGCAAAAATGGGAGATACTGCTGCGATGGAGCAGCTTTTTTCTCTCAATATGGGCTTGGTAAAAAAAATTGCTCTACGATTTTTAAACCGCGGAATTGAGCCGGACGATGCCATTCAGATTGGTTGTATCGGATTGCAAAAAGCCATCGAAAAATTTGATTTTTCTTACGATGTGCAATTTTCTACCTATGCAGTTCCCATGATTATGGGAGAAATCAAACGATTCCTCCGGGATGATGGTGCGGTAAAAGTGTCCCGATATATCAAGGAAAATTCCTATAAAATCAATCGATATTTAGAAGACTATAAAAACAAATTTTTCAAAGATCCTAAAATCACAGAAATTTCTGAAGCCACGGGAATTCCCGAAGACGATGTGGTCACCGCCCTTTCCTACACGCCCACCTGCGAATCGCTCTACGCCCCCATGGGAGACGACGGCTCTGTAATGCTGATGGATAAGATTCCCGGCGAAGAACATCAGGAAGAAAAAATTGTGGAATATATGGCATTGCACGAACTGTTACAAAAATTGCCCCAACGGGAACAAACTGTTATCAGACTTCGTTATTTTGAAGATAAAACCCAAAACGAAGTGGCAAAACAATTAAATATTTCCCAAGTGCAAGTCTCTAGAATTGAGAAAAAAATTATTGAGGGTTTACGAAAAAAACTAACCTGCTCATAAGAAGAAAACAGTATGGAATCCATACTGTTTTCTTCTTTTCGTTTGTTTGGCAATTTCAGTATATCGTTGTTTGATAAGATTGTCAAGAGTAAATAGCAAGGAATATAAGCGGGACGATGTGGGCATCGTCCCCTACATTTTACAAACAGCAATGCCAAAAACAAAAAGACGAAATTCAAATTTTTTAATCCCTTGGATTTCGTCTTTTTCTTTTGTTAAGTCAGGTGCAGAAAAAGGGCATAGAATTTGCAAACTGAACCGAAGGGTTACCCGAAGGCGTACATCGGTACGCCGAGAGGTGAAGTTTGCAGATAGCAAAAGGCATTTTAAATCAAAATTTGTGCCAACAAATTTTCACCTTAAACAAAAAGGCATAGGAAATAAATCCTATGCCTTTTGCGCTCTATGTTCTTTTTCAAGCCGTAGCCTATTTTACGACGATGTTTACAAGTTTGCCCGGAACAACAATGGTTTTTACCACAGTTTTTCCGTCAATCATTGCTTTTACTGCATCAGATTCCATTACGGTTTTTTCAATTTCGTCTTTGGAAAGGTTTGCAGCAATGACTAATTTATCTTTGATTTTACCGTTTAACTGGATTACGATTTCGCATTCGTTATCCACAGTTTTTGCTTCATCGTATTTGGGCCAAGCGGTCTGGTTTAACATACCTTCAAAGCCTAAGAGTACCCACATTTCTTCGGTTAAGTGAGGCGCAAAGGGATTTAACAAGGTGATGAAGATTTTTAATTCTTCTTTGGTTAAACCGCGATTATCATAGATGGCATTTAACAAGCTCATCAAACTTGCGATACCGGTGTTGAATTTTAAGGATTCGATATCGGAAGACACTTTTTTGATGGTCTTATGAATTTCTTTTTCCAGTTTGCCGGTGGAGGTTTCCTGAATCATAGTGAGGAGTGCGTGTACTCTTTCTAAGAATCTTACGCAGCCCTTGATACCCTGCTGACTCCAGGGAGCAGCTTTTTCAAAGTCACCGATGAACATTTCATATAAACGCATGGTGTCGGCACCGTAATCTCTTACGATATCGTCAGGATTTACCACGTTGCCACGGGATTTGGACATTTTTTCGCCGTTTTCCCCTAAAATCATACCGTGAGAGGTACGTTTTGCATAGGGTTCTTTGGTGGGAACTACGCCGATATCATATAAGAATTTATGCCAGAAACGAGAGTAGAGTAAGTGCAGGGTGGTATGTTCCATACCGCCGTTGTACCAGTCTACGGGACCCCAGTATTCCAATGCTTCTTTGGATGCTAATGCATCGTCGTTATGGGGATCCATATAACGCAGGAAATACCAGGAAGAACCTGCCCACTGAGGCATGGTATCGGTTTCTCTTTTTGCAGGACCACCACAGCAAGGACAAGTGGTGTTCACCCAGTCGGTCATATTGGCTAACGGGCTTTCGCCGTTGTCGGTGGGTTCGTAGCTATCCACTTCGGGTAACAGTAAGGGCAGTTCGCTTTCGGGCAATGCCACTGCACCGCATTTTTCACAGTGTACAATCGGAATGGGTTCGCCCCAGTAACGCTGACGGGAGAATACCCAGTCACGCAGTTTATAGTTGACTTTGGATTCGCCTAATCCTTCTTTATCTAAGTATTCAATAATTGCTTTTTTGGCTTCGGCAACGCTTAAACCATCTAAGAAACCGGAGTTCACCATAGTGCCTTCTTCCACATCGGTGTATGCTTCGTTTTGCACATCACCACCTGCAACAACCTCAATGATGGGAAGATTAAATGCTTTTGCAAAGTCCCAGTCTCTTTCGTCATGAGCAGGTACTGCCATGATGGCACCGGTGCCGTAAGACATCAGTACGTAGTCGGATACGAAAATCGGGATTTCTTTCTGATTTACAGGGTTGATTGCACGGATTCCTTTTAATTCCACGCCGGTTTTATCTTTAGCAAGTTCGGTTCTTTCAAAGTCGGATTTTTTGGTAGCTTCCACCTGGTATGCTTTGATTTCATCTAAGTTTTCCAGTTTGTCCGCCCATTTTTCAATGTTGGGATGTTCGGGAGAAATTACCATATAGGTAGCACCGAATAAAGTGTCGGGACGGGTGGTGTATACTCTTAATTTTTCACCTGCGGTGGTTACAAAATCCACTTCTGCACCGGTGGAACGGCCAATCCAGTTTTTCTGCTGAGCTTTGACTCTATCGATGTAATCCACTTCGTCTAAATCGTCAATTAAACGCTGTGCATACTCGGTGATTTTCAACATCCACTGGGATTTTACTTTACGAACAACTTCGCTGCCGCAACGTTCACAAGCGCCCTGCACCACTTCTTCGTTTGCCAATACAACTTTACAGGAAGTACACCAGTTTACAGCCATTTCCTTTTTGTATGCCAAACCTTTTTTGAATAACTGCAGGAAAATCCACTGAGTCCATTTGTAGTAATTGGGGTCAGTGGTGTCGATTTCACGGGACCAGTCAAAAGAAAAGCCCAAGGATTTCAACTGACGTTTAAAGTTTGCGATGTTATTTTTGGTAACAGTTTTGGGATGAATTTTATTTTTGATGGCAAAGTTTTCGGTGGGCAGACCAAACGCGTCCCATCCCATAGGATAAAGCACATTGTAGCCATCCAGTCTTTTTTTACGAGCAACAATATCCAATGCGGTGTAAGAACGGGGATGTCCTACGTGCAAACCCTGACCGGAGGGATATGGAAATTCTACCAATGCCATAAATTTGGGCTTGGTAAAATCGTTGGTTGCTTTAAAGGTCTGGTTATCGTCCCAGATTTTTTGCCATTTTTGTTCGATTTCGGTAAAGTTGTACATCACTTATTCCTCCTCTTTCCAAGTAATCTGTTCGGCATCCTGCCACAGACGTTCCAAACTGTAAAACATTCTGGAATCTTTCTGGAAGATGTTTACGTTCACATCGTTATAATCCATCAGCACCCATTCTGCAGACACATAACCTTCAATGTGAAGGGGTGCTTCAATGTCTTTCATTTTTTCTTCCACTTCACCTGCCAAGGCTTTGATGTGGGTATTGGAAGTACCTGATGCGATAACAAAATACTCCCACACAGACGAAGATTCTGCCACTTTTAACACAGTAACGTCCTCTGCTTTCTTATTGTCTAACACATTTGCTAAAAATATCGCTTTTTCTAATGCTTCCATAATTAGCGTCCTTTCTGCTCCCGTTCCAGCAGGTCGTTTCGCACTTCCAACAGCACAGGAGATATTTTTAAATGTTCTTCCACCAAAGATAAAATGGTGGTATCAATTCCTTTGATGATTGCCGTATTCAGATTGGAAAAAGTGGCTTCTCTTAATTCTTCCACCCCCGAAAAATTACGGCACGGCTCAATATAATCTGCCATATAAATCAGCTTGTCGAAGGTGGTCATATCTTTGTGACCCATGGTGTGATACCGAATCCCTGACAACAGCTTTTTTTCTTTGATATTGTATTTCTTTTTCACAAACCCTGCCCCTGCAGGAGCGTGCAACATTTTAGGATATGCCACTTCATCAGGATGAAGCTCAATTTTTTTGCAAAGGTCCAATTGTTTATCAAGTGGCATCCGCTTTGCAATATCGTGAAGTAACCCTGCAAAATACGCTTGTTTCGGGTCTTCATCATATCGGATTGCCATACGGTACGCCGTCACCGCAACGCCGATACTGTGAAGAAAGCGTTTTTCTTCGATATAATTTTTTAAGTCTTCCTCGTAGGAATCATATTCTCCCACACTTTGGCAGCCGTATAATCCTTTTCGGATAATATACTGATACACCAAGAAGGGAAGCTTATGAAAAATGTAGGTGCCCTGCTCCAATTCCTTGCGGATTTCGGTGGAGGATATATCCCAATCAAAAG
The DNA here is from genome assembly GCA_015068645.1 of Oscillospiraceae bacterium. Classification (NCBI taxonomy): domain Bacteria; kingdom Bacillati; phylum Bacillota; class Clostridia; order Eubacteriales; family Oscillospiraceae; species Oscillospiraceae bacterium. The sequence continues at coordinate 53,238 of SVKD01000006.1, read as the reverse complement.
CAATGAGAATAGGTTTTACGCCAAAAAGTTCCGAAATCGCTTTGGCGCCTTCTTGGGTCTTCTCAAATCCTGCTCTGCCAAAGAACACCAATTTCGCTAAAGTACAAATCACTTCCGGATGCTTCCACTTGGGAAAATAATCTAAATTATCCATCCCCATCAAGAAATAAATCTCGTCGTCGGGATGTTCCTTTTTAAAATCCGTCAGCGTTTCATAGGTATAAGAATGAGCTTCTTTTCTGATTTCGTAATCAGAAATTTTCACCTTATCGATATCAGAAAATGCAATTTTTACCATATTTAAACGGTCAATCCCGTCGGTTCTGTCCTCTTTATGAGGGGGATTTCCGTTTGGCATCACATAAAGCAAATCTAATCCGAGTGCATCAATTGCCGTTTTGCAAAGCTCAATATGGCCCTGATGAACAGGGTCAAAGGTACCGCCAAATACCCCGATTTTCATAGGATCACTCACTTATTTCAGTTCAATTTTCACTTTATCCGGATTGGAAGAACGGCGATAAATCACCACTTTGGAGCCAACGGCAGACACCGCTTCGCAGCCAAGTTCTTCACATAATTCTGCCATAGCTTCTTTAGTGGTATAAAAAGAGTTTTTTAAAACAGAAACTTTAATCAGCTCTTTTGCTTCTAAAGCTTCTTCCATCTGCGCCAAAAATTCAGCGGTAATTCCGTTTTTTCCAATCTGATAGAGTGCAGGCAAATCATTTGCCAGACTTCTTAACTGTGCTCTTTGTTTGGTTGTAATCATATTGTTTGATTCCTTCTTCTAATATCGTTTTGATATGGTTTAAATATGTAATATCTTCTTTGGTAAATTCAGTCTGCAAAAACAAATCTTCTCGTTTGGCTAAGGTTGCCATCAGGCTTTGTTCTCTACGGTATTTTGAAATGTTTTTATGGTGACCTGATAACAGCACATCAGGCACTTTTCCGTACTTAGTTTCTGCAGGACGGGTATACTGAGGATATTCCAACAGTTCTCCCTGATGGGTTTCCTGTAGTGAGGAATCATCCTCTGCAAGTACCCCTGGAACCAACCGTAAAATCGCGTCAGACATCACTGCCGCCGCCAGTTCTCCGCCGGTTAACACAAAATCGCCTAAGGATAATTCCAAGTCACAGATGGTTTCATTGACCCGCTCGTCAATGCCCTCATAGTGACCGCAAATAATGCAAATATTCTCTTTTTTCGCCAGTTCGTTAGCCACTTTTTGGGTGAAGGGAATCCCTTTGGGAGACATCATAATGCAGAAAGGTTTTTCTTCTCCCTCTTTGGTTAAGCTGTCATAAGCACGAATGATTGGTTCGTGTTTAAAGAGCATTCCCAAATCTCCGCCAAAGGGATAATCGTCCACACGATTATGCTTATCCTCGGAAAAATCGCGGATATTGACCGCCTGCACGTCTATGATGCCTTTATCTCTGGCACGCTTTATTATGCTTTCTCCCAAAAAGTTTTCAATCATTTCGGGAAAAATGGTTAAAATACTCAATTTCATCTGAATACCCAACCTCTATAACAGCCCTTCAATGGGCGTAATGGTCATTTTTTTATCAGTGACGGAAATGAAAGGAATAAACTCTTTCACTCTGGGAATCATCACTTCCCCGCCGTCTTCTTTTTTTAATACAAAAATATCGGTGGGACCGTTCTGAAGCACTTCCTTCACTTCTCCCGCATAATTGCCGTCTTCCAAGTATGCCTTCACGCCGATTAAATCCGCAATGTAAAACACGCCTTCAGGAAGGGGCGGCAGTGCATCTTTTTCGGCAAAAACCTTTTGATTCTTTAGGGTTTCTGCCATTTCAACAGTATCAATCCCTACAAGTTTCAAGATAACCTGGTCCTTATAGTATTTGATACTTTCGATTTCATATTCGGTATTCTTTACAATTACCGAATCCAGCTCTTCAAAAAATTCTTTGTAGTCGCAATAATGGATTACCTTAATTTCGCCCCGTAATCCTCTTACATTATTCACATAGCCGAGTTCCATTAAAGTACCCATTATCTGCACCTCTTTATCTGTTTGGAAAATGGCAAGTATTCCAAACGGAACACTTGCCACTTTAGTTGTTTCCCAAAAAATTTACACAATATCCACGATGGTTTTTTTGCGATCTCTGGGAGTTGCCGCTTTGGCAATGCTTCTGATAGACTGAGCAATTCTGCCCTGTTTGCCGATTACTCTGCCCATATCTTCGGGAGCAACGCTGATTTTATAAATAAAAGCGTTTTCCCCTTCGTGTTCTTCGATCACAACTGCGTCTTCGTTTTCCACGATAGATTTTACAAGAAAGGTCAATAAATCTTTCATTTTCTAGCTCCTCGAACCGTTATTATTTGATTACGTCGATTTTTTTCAGTAATACTTTTACGGTATCGGTAGGCTGAGCGCCGTTTGCTAACCATTTTTTCGCTAAGTCTGCATCAATGTCAATGGTGTTGGGGTTGGTCATGGGATTGTAGGTACCGATTTCTTCGATGAATCTACCATCTCTGGGGTATCTGGAATCTGCAACTACAACTCTGTAGAAGGGTGCTCTTTTAGCGCCAAGTCTTTTTAATCTGATTTTTACTGCCATTTTTTTCTCCTCTTTTGCCCAATTGCGGGCATCTTTCTATAAAAATATTTTTTTAAACTTTTTGATACCGGGGTTACACCCCTTATTTTAGTATCGGGCAAAGCCCTTTTTGGATATAGGAATTATTCTTTCATTCCCATGCTGCTCATCATGCCCTTCATCTTACGGGCAAATTTTTTGTTGTTTTTAAATTCCTTCATCATTTTATTCATCATTTCAAGCTCTTTCGTCAAAGAGTTGATATCCTGAATGGTGGTACCGCTTCCTGCAGCAATACGTTTTTTTCTGGAGAAGGACATCAATTTCGGATTGGTTCGTTCTTCTTCAGTCATCGACTGGATGATTGCCTTGGAACGAACAAATTTATTTTCATCAATGTTGGCTTCATCAATTGCTTTTTTGTTGATACCGGGTAAGAAACCTAGTAAATCCTTGATGGACCCCATCTTCTGAATCTGCTGGAGCTGAATCAAATAATCCGCATAGTCCATACCACGGTTTTCTCTTAATTTTTCTTCCAGTTCCAAAGCTTTTTTCTCGTCAACTTCCTGGCTGACCCTTTCAATTAAGGAAAGCACATCCCCCATCCCTAAAATACGGGATACCATACGTTCGGGATAGAAAGGTTCCAAGTCAGACGGCTTTTCGCCAACTGCTGCAAATTTGACGGGTTTTCCCACAACTGCTCTGACAGACAATGCTGCACCGCCACGGGAGTCACCGTCCAATTTAGTTAAAATCAAACCATCCAGAGCAAGCGCTTCATCAAAGGCTTTAGCAGAATTTACCGCATCCTGACCGGACAGGGCATCAATCACCAACAGCACCTCGGTGGGATTCACTGCGGCATTGATACGTTTGATTTCATCCATCATATCGTCATCAATATGCAAACGACCTGCGGTATCGATGATAACAATATCGTTTAAGTTACGAGCTGCAAAATCCAAAGAGTCTTTTGCAATTTTCACCGCATCTTTGGAGCCGTCGATGGTAAAGACGGGAATATTAAGCCCTGCTCCCAGGGTTTTTAACTGATCGATCGCTGCGGGACGATAAACGTCACAAGCGGTTAACAAAGGCTTTTTGCCTTGTTTTCTTAAATGAAGTGCTAATTTTGCAGCGGTAGTGGTTTTACCTGCCCCCTGCAACCCTGCAAGCAGAATTACCGTAGGAGGACGGTCAGCAATCTTGATTTTTTCATTGCCGCTCCCCATTAACGCAATCAGTTCTTCATTTACAATTTTAATTACCATCTGTGCAGGAGTTAAAGATTCCAAAACTTCGGTACCAACGGCACGCTCGGTAATTTTTGCAACCAAATCTTTTACTACTTTAAAGTTAACATCTGCTTCCAACAAGGAAAGGCGTACCTGACGCATCGCAAGTTTTACATCTTCCTGAGTCAGTTTTCCTTTGCCGCGAAGGGATTTAAAGACGTTATCCAATTTTTCTCTTAAGGAGTCAAACATTTTTGCAGTTCTCCTTTCATTACAATCTATCTATCAGTTCTGAAATTTCGTTTATGATTTTTTCATCCAAACCGGAAAGTTTTTTTGAAATTTGTTCTTTCACGATTTCTTTTTGCATCTCTTTTTCATACAAGTGCAGAACACTTTCATATTCTTCCAGATGCTCACATCCTTTTTTGATGCACTCATGCACACCCTGACGGGAAATACTCAAATGTTCTCCGATTTCCAACAGAGAGAGGTCCTCATTATAGTATAAATCCAAGGCGCTGCGCTGTTTTTCGGTGAGTAATTCGCCATAATAATCAAGCAAAACGCCGTATTTAATTTCCTTCATCAGACCATATCTCCCTACCATAGTGTAAAGTAAAAATACTTGACATACGGTATTGTACTATAAAAGTCCCCGTTTGTCAAGTATTTTCTAAGAAAAAATCAATGTTTTTTGTTATTTTCAGAAAGATTTTATATAGATTGCCCGTGGTCGTCACGCCCTACCGCCAATTTTAAAGAATTTACAATTCATTAGGTTTCCTTTGTGCAGAAAAATGAGAATAGAATTTGGAAATTGAATAAGAACCCGATCCGATAGCGCAATCTAAGATTGCGATCGGGCAGCCCGGAGCCTTGACGAATCTTCGTACAACATTTGCGCAGAAAAATGGATGCAGAATGGAGAAAGTGAACACCGAAGGTGGTTACCCGAAGCCGTACGTTCTGTACGGCGAGCGGTGAACTTCATCCATTGTGCGTCATTTTTCAAGCAAACAAAAAAATGGGGCCACCGCACTTTTGTGCAATGACCCCACAATTCCAAATTTGAAACTGAAATTATTTCAGTTCTACAGTTGCGCCAGCGCCTTCTAATTTGGTTTTGATTTCTTCAGCGTCTTCTTTGGAAGCGCCTTCTTTAATTTTAGAGGGAACGCCTTCTACCATGTCTTTCGCTTCTTTTAAGCCTAAGCCGGTGATTTCTCTAACAACTTTGATAACGTCTAATTTTTTGTCGCCGAAAGAGGTCATAACAACGTCAAATTCGGTTTTTTCTTCAGCAGCACCGCCTGCAGCAGCACCACCAGCAGCAACAACTACTGCACCTGCAGCAGCGCTTACGCCAAATTCTTCTTCTAATGCGGAAACTAAATCAGCCAGTTCCAGCACGGTTAATTCTTTAACTTCTTCGATTAATTTAGTAATTTTTTCGCTCATTTTTTATTCCTCCATTTTCTGTGCAATTTCGCACCTATTTTGAGATGAACACTAGGCAACGATTACGCGCCCTGTCCTTCTTTTTGTTCTTTGATCTGGTTGATAACTCTTGCAAATGCGGAAATAGGAGCTTTTAAGCCGCCAAATGCTTTTGCAAGTAAGGTTTCTTTGGAAGGTAATTTTGCGATTTTTTCGATTTCTGCCTGTTCCAGCATTTTTCCTTCGAAGAAACCGGTTTTGATTTCTAATTTTTTGTTCTTTTCGATGAACTCGCTAACGATACGGATCGGAGCGATAGGATCATCAATACCGATTGCTAAAGCGGTGGGGCCTTCTAAGTAGGGGCACAGACCAGCTAAATCAGTATCTTTTACAGCAAAGTTTAATAAGGTGTTTTTCACAACGCTGTATTCAACGTTTGCTTCTCTCATCTGTTTACGCAGAGCAGTATCTTCTTCTACGGTGATACCGCAGTAGTTTACTAAAACACCGGAGTTTGCTTTTGCCATTTTTTCAGACAATTCAACAACAACCTGCTGTTTTGCTTTTAACACTTTGTTACTTGGCATTTTACATACACCTCCATCTACCAAAAAAATAACTGTCCTCACAAAGACAAAATGAGGACAGTTAGGAAAAAATACGTTATCAATATAAAATAAATAACAAATTTTATCGTCTTCCTCGATAGGCGAATTTTAAGGTTGGAATCCAACCGCCTATTGTCTTTGGAACAAACCTTGACAATTATATCACAAATATGACAGTTTGTCAAGGGAATTTTTTAATTTTTAATCACAAAATTAGTCAGTTAATTTGGACTGGTTGATTTTGATACCGGGGCCCATAGTAGAAGCAACAGAAACGCTTCTTAAATACTGACCTTTTGCAGCTGCCGGTTTTGCTTTGATAACAGCGCCCATTAAAGCATTGAAGTTTTCCAGCAGTTTTTCTGCGCCAAAGGAAACTTTTCCGATGGGACAGTGGATGATGTTGGTTTTATCCAGACGGTATTCAATTTTACCGCTCTTGATATCAGCGATTGCTTTTGCAACGTCCATAGTAACGGTGCCGGCTTTGGGGTTGGGCATTAAGCCTTTGGGACCTAATACTTTACCTAATCTACCAACAACGCCCATCATATCGGGGGTTGCAACAACAACGTCAAATTCAAACCAGTTTTCACCCTGGATTTTGGTAACCAGTTCTTCTGCACCAACGTAATCAGCACCAGCAGCTTCTGCTTCTGCTAATTTATCGCCTTTTGCAAATACTAAAACTCTAACAGTTTTACCGGTACCGTGGGGCAGAATAACAGCACCTCTAACCTGCTGGTCAGCGTGTCTGGAGTCTACACCCAGTTTTACATGCAGTTCAACAGTTTCGTCGAACTTAGCTTTTGCTGCTTTGCAAACCAATTCCATAGCTTCCTGAGAATCATAGAGTTTGGTTCTTTCAATCAGTTTCGCAGCGTCCTGATATTTTTTTCCTCTAAACATAATTAATCCTCCTGTGGTTATTTGAATGTTCGGATTTTGTCATAAAATCCGAGTTGCGAGATTAAAAAATCTCTCCCACGTCTTTGTATGAATCCCGTAATTATTCTTCTACGGTGATACCCATACTGCGGGCAGTACCTGCGATCATGCTCATTGCTGCTTCGATGGAGCCTGCATTTAAGTCGGGCATTTTCTGTTCAGCAATTTTCTGTAAATCAGCTTTGGAAACGGTAGCAACCTTGGTTTTGTTGGGAACCCCGGAACCGCTTTCAATTTTACAAGCTTTTTTCAACAGTACTGCTGCCGGCGGAGTTTTGGTAATGAAAGAGAAAGAACGGTCAGCATAAACGGTAATAACTACCGGGATAACTAACCCCATATCGTTCTTGGTTCTTTCGTTGAACTCTTTGGTAAATTGCATAATGTTAACACCGTGCTGACCCAGTGCAGGACCAACCGGCGGTGCGGGTGTTGCCTTACCTGCTTCAATCTGAAGTTTAATAAAGCCTACAACCTTCTGTGCCATAAAGAACACCTCCTATTAAGAAAAAATGTGGTAATGATGCGGGATCCGAAAAATCCTTTTTTGGGGATTTTTCAACCCTCCCACGCAAAGCAAACCCTTGCTCTGCTGTATCTAAGTGCATAGAATGCGCTTATTCTAATGTGATTATTCGACCTTTTCGGCCTGTCCGAATTCAAATTCCACCGGTGTTTCACGGCCGAGCATAGATACCAGTACGGTAAATTTCTCTTCTGCCATGTTGATGGACTGAACCACTCCAATAAAGCCCTCGAAAGAGCCTTCGGTAATGCGAACGTCGTCTCCAACCTCGAAATCTAATTCGATGACTCTCTTTTCCAATTCCATACTGATGATTTCTTCTTCAGTCAGCGGAACGGGTTTGGACCCTGGTCCAACGAAACCGGTAACACCTCTGGTATTTCTTACGATATACCAGGTATCGTTATCCATGGTCATCTTTAAGAATAAGTAACCGGGAAATTTCTTTCTCTTGATTACTTTCTTCTGATCATCTTTTATTTCAACTACTTCTTCTTCCGGCAGTTTGATTTCCACAATATTATTGTGAAGACCGCGGTTTTCCACCATTTTTTCCAAATTGGTTTTCACCTTGTTTTCATAACCGGAAAAGGTGTGAACGACATACCATTTTGCAGTTTCCATAAAACAGCAGTCGCCTCCCTTATTTAATAATTGCTTTTAATGCTGTGGAGAAAGCGTAATCCAACACAAAAATGAATAACCCGATAATAATAACAGAAGCAATAACCATACCGGTATTGTTTAAAATCTGTTTGAAAGACGGCCAAGTCACTTTTTTGAATTCAGATTTAACGCCCTTGAAATATTTTACAATTCCGTTCTGTTTCTTTTCATTTCCAGCCATTGTCGTTCATTCCTTTCTAAAAGCACCCTGACGGGCACCCTTTTCTACAGAAATCCATGCTGCAATCCTGCATATATACATTATATATACAAAACGGGATACTCCCCGACCGCAAAAATTTGCCGTCGGCAATCAAACCAAAATGAATTATTTGGTTTCTTTATGCAGAGTATGTTTTCTGCAGAATCTGCAATATTTGTTCATTTCCAATCTTTCGGGATCGTTTTTCTTGTTTTTCATAGTGTCGTAGTTTCTCTGTTTACATTCGGTACAAGCTAAAGTAATTTTTACTCTCATCTTTTAAACACCTCCGCCAATTTATAGTATTTTAATTTACTGATGTTAAGTGCCCCAAAATGCAGCATATAAGGCTCCGTTTGACGCATTTTTTTACCTGCAAAAACATATTTTTTTGCACAAAAAAATAACGCCTAAACTAAGGGCATTACTTAATATAACATATTCCATTTTATTTGTCAATACTTTTTTCCAACTTTTTTCTTTTAAATTTTAGTGAGAAACAAAAAAACGTAAGGGCGGAACCGCTCCGCCCTTACTGTGTTTTTGGTATGCCGATGGATCAATACTCACCAATCATATCATAGCCACCTGACAAAATGTTTCCGTTTCGATCCACCAGATATTTCCATCCATCATGATAGTACAAAATATATCCATCATCAGTTACAAGAAATTCACTGTATTCACTTTGTTCTTCGCAGATACATGTTCCGTCGGAATTGATAACGCCGCTAAAATCGCCATGGTAAACTACCGCTAATCCCGAATAGAAATCGCTAGCATAATCCCAATAAGGTTCCCATACATAGTATCCATGCTGATTAATGTAGCCCCATTTATCGTTCACCATCACAGCCGCTCGCCCATCAGAAAAATCCAACGCATAGTCAAACTGGGGTTCCGCTACATAATAGCCGCTTTGATTAATATAACCATATTTACCTCCAACTTCAACACGCGCCAACCCTTCGGAAAAATCAGATGCCCAATCAAACTGAGGAGGAACCACATAATATCCATTTTGACCGATATAACCGCATTTACCGTTAACTTCCACGACAGCTAATCCTCCGGAAAAATCATATGCCCAATCAAACTGAGGATGAACTTCAAAATATCCATACCGACTCATATATCCCCATTTATCTCCAACTTGCACACACGCAAGTCCCTCTGAAAAATCATATCCATCATCCAACCACGGTTCCACTTCATAATAGCCGCTTTGATTAATATAACCATATTTGCCGCCAACTTCAACAAGTGCCAATCCCTCAGAAAAAGCATAAGCACAATCAAACTGAGGAAGAACCACATAATATCCATTCTGACCGATATAACCGCATTTACCGTTAACTTCCACGGTAGCTAACCCTTCGGAAAAATCATATGCCCAATCAAACTGAGGAGGAACCACATAATATCCATTCTGACCGATATAACCCCATTTACCGTTAACTTCCACGGCAGCTAATCCTTCAGAAAAATCAGATGCCCAATCAAACTGAGGCTTCGCTACATAGTTTCCTGCAGTATTGATGTAACCCCATTTGTCGTCAACTTTCACGGCAGCTAATCCTTCGGAAAAATCATATGCATAATCAAATCGAAGAGCTAGTTTGCGATCTCCGTTTTGATTGATATATCCATATCTGTCATATTGGCTTACAATAGCCAACCCATCACTGAACGCAGGCCAATTTGCATTTCCGACAACAGCCCCCATCTGGATAAAAACAAAAAGCATCGCCAGGAAAATTCCCATCATTCGTTTACATCGTTTCATCATATTTCCTCCTTTTTTTTACCTGATCAATTGATACCAATCAATCATATTCTTACTCTCACAGTATAACATATCCACTTCAATTTGTAAACCATTTTCTGCCAAATGATACAAAAAAACCGACCTTCAGAAGAAAGTCGGTTCTTATGATTCGTATTAAACAAATTATTCAGCAGGAGTAGCTTCGCCCGTACTGTGATTTCTATGGTAACATCAGCTTAATAACCAAACATATCATATCCGTCTGACAAAATGTTTCCGTACTGATCCACCAGATATGTGCTTCCATCATAATAGTACAAAATGTGTCCACCCAGAGTTACATCAAGGTCACCGTATTCACTTTGTTCTTCGCACACAGATTGCCCGCCGGAATTGATAACGGCACTAAAATCACCATGATGAACTACCGCTAAGCCCGAATGGAAAGAACTTGCATCATCCCAATAAGGCTCCCACATATAGTACCCGTTCTGATTGATATATCCCCATTTATCCCCAACTTGAACAACTGCCAATCCTTCGGAAAAACCAGATGCAAAATCAAATTGAGGTTTCGCTACATAATCCCCCTTCGTATTAATGTAACCATACCTATTTCCAACTTGAACAACTGCCAATCCTTCGGAAAAGTCCCATGCAAAATCAAATTGAGGTTTTGCCACATAATTCCCCTTCGTATTAATGTAACCGTACCTATTTCCAACTCGAACACGAGCCAATCCTTCGAAAAAGTCCCATGCATAATCAAATCGAGGCTTCACTACATAATAGCCATTCTGACCAATATATCCCCATTTATCACCAACTCGAACAGGAGCCAATCCTTCGGAAAAATCATATGCCCTATCAAACTGAGGAAGAACCACATAATATCCATTTTGACCGATATAACCCCATTTACCGTTAACTTCCACGGCAGCTAATCCTTCGGAAAAATCATATGCATAATCAAACTGAGGTTTCGCTACGTAATAACCATTCTGACCCATATATCCCCATTTATCCCCCACTTGGACAACTGCCAATCCTTCGGAAAAATCAGATGCATAATCAAATTGAGGCTCCACTACATAATAGCCACTTTTATCAATAAATCCCCATTTATCCCCCACTCGGACAACTGCCAATCCTTCGGAAAAATTAGATGCATAATCAAACTGAGGTTTCGCTACGTAATAACCATCGCGTCCGATATATCCCCATTTATCACCAACTTGGACACGAGCCAATCCTTCGGAAAAACAAGACGCAAAATCAAATTGAAGAGGAATTGCGAGGTCTCCTGATTGATTGATATAACCATATTTGCCGTCGCGACATACAACTGCCAGACCATTATAAAAAGGCCTCTCTAAACGCCCCCCATCACTTGCATATCCTGAAATCACTTCCAATTGACCAATCAAAAAAAGCATCGCCAGGAAAATCCCCATCATTCGTTTACATCGTTTCATCATTTTTCCTCCTTTTTGATTTACCTGATCAATTGATACCAATCAATCATATTCTTACTTTCACAGTATAACATATCCACTTCAATTTGTAAACCATTTCCTGCCAAATAATACAAAAAAACCGACCTTCAAAAGAAAGTCGGTTCTTACGATTCGTATGAAACAAATTATTCAGCAGTAGTACCTTCTTCAACGTTTTCGGTTTCAACTGTTTCGGTTTCAACAGTTTCGGTTTCAACGTTTTCAGTTTCAACAGTTTCAGTTTCAACGTTCTCAGTTTCAGAAGGAACAACTCCAGCATCAGCAGGAACGGTGCCATCAGCAACAGGCTGAATATCAACAGGAGCACCGGTGGGCTGCATCATACCGGCAGGAATGGTGGTTTCTGCTTTCGGCATACTTCTCTGAACAAAGAGACCTAACAGAACAGAGCTGATTAAGAATAAAATTGCAACTACGGTAGTCAGTTTTTTCAATTTTGCATCAACAGTTCTGCCTTTATTCTTACCAAAGAAGGTTTCTGCACCGCCTGCAATTGCACCGGACAGACCTTCCTGATTGCTATTTTGGAATAAAACAGCAACAATTAAAATTAAAGATAAAATAATTTGAACGATTAACGTTACAACTACGGACGGATTGTTAAACATGTTAAATAACTCCTCTATTACATTATATTTTATTCTGCCCCGGAACAGCCGTTGCATATGGGCAGAATTCTACCCTCATTTTTCTATCACTAAGAAATAATACCACACATTTTTTAAAAAATCAAGTAAAATCTGAAAATTTTTTAATTTTTTTTAAAAAAACTTGACACATTCCACTTTTTTTGCTATAATCACTATTGTTCTTTTTGGAGAGCAACGATAAAATATGAATAAGCAGCTGTGGCGGAATCGGCAGACGCGCTACTTTGAGGGGGTAGTGAGAACACTCTCGTATGGGTTCAAGTCCCATCAGCTGCACCAAATGAAAAAAGTTATCCGTAAGGATAGCTTTTTTATTTCCTGATGGGACTTGAAGCCTAAGAGGGCACGAGTCGTTTAGAAAACAGTTCAGTGAACTGTTTTTAGACGAGTGGTGCGAAGACGGGTACCGAAGCCATAGGCTTGGGTCGTCGAGCAGTCAGGGCGCATTGCGACCGTGTCCCATCAGCTGCACCAAACAAAAAGTTATCCGCAAGGATAGCTTTTTTATTTCCTGATGGGACTTGAAGCCTAAGAGGGCACGATTTTTTAAAATACAATTCAGTAAAATTTGAATCTTTTCTGTCAAAAAATAAAAAATACATTGCTTTTTATCAAAAAAGGTGATATAATATCGACATTCGACAAAAAAAGGAGGAATCGGAATGCTGAACAAATTGTTTGGAAAAACAATCGACCCAACAGATCAGGATTTCACTTATCATAAACGAAGAATTATTTATTTTATGTTGGCACCCCTCATTTTGCTGATTTCCCTGGAAGTTATGCATTTATCCTATCCCCTTGCGATAGTGGTATTCTTCCGGTCTAAATATTTCTTCGTAAAATGGTTGATCACTTATGCCTTTCTGTTATGCTGGCAAAGCTTTTTCTATGCATTGACGCAACATGCTTTTGTTGCAAATTTGCTGAACACCCTATTGATGTTTATGATTGCTTACACCAGTGAGGTAATGGGACGTTTAAACGGAAACCCACTATTGCCCAGCAATTTACTTTTGATATCCAACGTGAAGGAAATCGCTTCCTTTGTGAAAATCCCATTTATTCCGTCTGCGTTGATTGCACTACTCATCAATGTGTGGTCTTTGTATCATCATTATTGTCTTTTGGCTTCCTGTCCCGTCAAAAGGCGATGGTATCATCGAGTAGCATACGGTGTGGTTGCCGTAATCTTATTTATGCTGGTCAATAACACAATGTGCTATAACTTTAAATTCCGTCGGAAAACCTTATCCAAAATGGATGTGAAAATTTCAGCATTCAACCCCATTGAAGATTATCAGGCAAATGGGGCCATCCTCACCTTTTTCCCGCGAATTGGTGACTTGATTGTCCCTCAGCCCGAAGGATATCACGAAAATTCTATTATGACAATGAAACCGGAATATCAGAAAAAAGTTCCTGAAGCTGCCCCCGTAAAAGCAAACGTAATCATTATTCAGAATGAATCCTGGTGGGACCCTTCTGTGTTACCGGAAGTAACCTACAACAAAGACTTACTGGAAGGAATTCATTCTCTCTCAGAAAACACCTTAACGGGAACCTTCCAAACCCCCGTATACTCCGGCGGAACCTGTATGCCGGAATTCGAAGTCATTACCGGAATTCCCACGTATCTGCTCCCCTCAGCGGCATACCCGTATTCGCAGTACATCACCGAATACACCCCCTCTATTGTTTCTGCCTATCGGGATCAGGGATATCAAACCATTGCACTGCACCCTTATAAAAAGAATTTTTACAATCGTTCCACCGCTTATCCGCTTCTCGGTTTTGATGAATTTAAAGGAATCGACGATTTTACCTATCAGGATAAATCAGGAGCCTATATTGACGATATGGCTTGTGTGAAACAGATTATTGATGAATTCGAAGGTAAAACCTCCGAACGCATTATGGAATTTATTGTGACCATGGAAAATCACGGCGGTTACAAAAATCCCCGTTACGATTCTTTTGATTTTGAAATGGAAGCACCTACCCTCTCAGAAGAAGATTACATGGATTTAAAACGATTTTCTCAAGGGGTTTACAATGCAGACAAATCCTTTATGGCGCTGGTAGATTATTTTGAAGATGTGGAAGAACCCGTGATTATTGCAATGTTTGGTGACCATTTACCCTTACTTGGCACCAACGGAAGCACCTATATGGATTCCGGCTTTGTTGAAAAAAGCGACACCTTTACCTCATCAAAACATCCTCACCTTTATGAAACGCCCTATGTGGTATGGACCAATTATCCCATGCCCGACTTTGAGCTTTCTCCGAGAATCAGCGGAAACACTTTAGGGCTGAAAGTCTTCTTAGCAAGCGGAAACAAAGCACCTTGGCATCTTATGGTATTTGATGAATTCTCCGACCGTTATCCTGCCACAGTGAACACCGCAATCTATAATGCCGAAATGGAAAAAATTGATAACATTCTCCCGGAAGATGCAAAATTGATGGATCAGGTTGATCTTTTGATTTATGATATCCTTCACGGAGAGCAATACTGTACGCAATAACAATAAAAAAGGAACAGATATTTTCACCAATATCTGTTCCTTTTATTGTGAATACAACAAGGTTCCGGGGCACCCGACCGCAATCTTTGATTGCGTCATCGGGTCGGGTTCTTATTTTTTAAAAATCAGCCTTCTAACTGACGGTACATCAGGGATGCATCGTCTTTTTTTACCACTTCTTTTACCTCCAGCACTTCCACTCTGACACATCTTGCACCAAACTGAAGGGTAAGAACATCGCCAACCTTTACTTCGGAGGAGGGCTTTGCCACTTTGCCGTTGATGGTTACTTTTCCGCCTTCGCAGGCTTCCTGGGCAACGGTGCGGCGCTTGATAATACGAGATACTTTTAAATATTTATCAATTCTCATTTTTTTGGTACCTTTTATTTCTTTTGTTTCTCTTAATCTTTTAATCCGTTTTGGCAGATTGCTGCAGTTACGGTGTTTTTCATCAGCATAGCAATGGTCATGGGACCCACGCCTCCGGGCACGGGAGTGATGGCTGCTGCCACTTTGGATACTTCATTAAAATCCACGTCACCGCACAGGGTTTTATCAGGCAGACGGTTAATACCAACGTCAATGACAACCGCACCTTCTTTTACCATATCTGCGGTCACAAAATTGGGCTTACCGATGGCTGCAACCAAAATGTCTGCACGTTTGGTCACTTCTTTTAAGTTTTTGGTACGAGAATGGCAGATAGTTACGGTTCCGTTCTGATGCAAAAGTAACATTGCCTGAGGCTTGCCAACGATATTACTTCTTCCTAACACCACACATTCTTTTCCGCTGACGTCAATGCCGCTTTCTTTAATCAGCTCCATAACCCCTGCAGGAGTGCAAGGGAGAAAATCGTAGTTACCAATCATAATTTTACCCACGTTCTGAGGATGGAATGCATCCACATCTTTTTCGGGCGCAATTGTGTTGATAACCGTTTCTTCGTTAATATGTTTAGGTAAGGGCAACTGCACTAAAATACCATTTACGCTATCGTCTTCATTTAATTTACGAACTAAAGTTAACAGTTCTTCTTCGGTGGTGTCTGCAGGCAATGCAAACTCCTGAGAGTTGATGCCCAGCGCTTCACAAGCTTTCTTTTTGGAATTTACATATACACGGGAAGCAGGATCATCGCCCACGATGATTACGGTTAGACCCACGCTTACCCCCTTGGCTTTTAATTCTGCCACCTTTTGTGCCATTTCGTCCTTGATTCTTTGTGATACCAGTTTTCCGTCTAAAATCATTTTGTTTGGTCTCCTTCTCTGTATGTTTATGGTACGGTAATAGCTGTGCAATCAGATGCTCCATTCCTGCTTCTTTCAGGGCTTTTTTCACCGTTTCCCGATTTTCTGGTTTATAGGTCTGAAGCATTGCTCTTTGCATAGTTTTTTCCTGATAGGATTTCGCCACATACACGCCTTTGCCCGTTCTGGGATCAAGCTCGGTGTAATACATGGCGGTGGACAAGGTTCCCGGGGTGGGATAAAAATCCTGTACCTGCTCGGGCACCATTTTATGTTTCTTTAAAAAGAGAGCAAGTTCCACCGCATCCTGCACCCGACTTCCCGGATGTGAGGACATCAGATAAGGCACTAAATATTGTTCCTTGCCCACCTTTTTAGTTAACTGATAGAACTTTTTCATAAATCCTTCAAACACTTCAATATTGGGTTTTCCCATATAACGAAGGACGTTGTTGGAGGAATGTTCAGGCGCTACCTTCAACTGCCCTGACACGTGATGTTCCACCAGTTCTTTGAAAAACGTATCGTTTTTGTCTGCCATCAGATAGTCAAACCGAATTCCTGAACGGACAAACACTTTTTTCACCTTGGGTAAACTGCGTAATTTTCGCAGTAATTCCAAATAATCCCGATGGTCTGCTTTTAAATTCTTGCAAGGTGTGGGGAACAGACATTGCTTATTCTTGCAGGCGCCCACTTTCAGCTGATTGTCGCAGGCGGGAAATCTGAAGTTTGCGGTAGGTCCGCCCACATCGTGGATATAGCCTTTAAAATCGGGTTCTTTGATGATTTTCTTTGCTTCCTCAATAATGGATTTGTGGCTTCTTGCGGTCACAATTCTGCCCTGATGAAAAGCAAGAGAACAGAAATTACATCCGCCAAAACACCCACGCTGAGAAATAATAGAAAATTTCACTTCGCTGATGGCAGGAACTCCACCATCTTTTTCGTAAATGGGGTGATAGTTTCTCATAAAGGGTAATTGATAAACCTCATCCAATTCCTCCTGAAGTAACGGTCTGCAAGGAGGATTTTGCACCACATAACGGTCGATATGATGTTGAACTAAGGTTTTTCCAATATAGGGATTTTGTTCACCAAAGCTTTCTTTGGTAAATTTGGCGTACTGCTTTTTATCTTCTCTCACCTGTTCAAAGGTGGGTAATACTATCGCATTTTCAATATGGTCTATATTTTTGGTCTGATATACAATTCCGGGCAGTTTTTTGATATCTTCCGGTGTGCCGTTTTTTAAACACTCAGCAACCTTACGGATGGTGATTTCCCCCATCCCGAAGATTAAAAAGTCTGCCTTGGCATCCACTAAAATACTACGGCGAACCTTATCGCTCCAGTAATCGTAGTGCGCCAAACGTCTGAGGGATGCTTCCAATCCGCCAATTACCACGGGAATCTGCCCGTAGGCTTCACGGATACGGTTGGTATATACAATCACCGCACGGTCAGGACGGTTTCCCATTTTTCCACCGGGAGAAAAAGCATCGGTACTTCTCGGTTTTTTGTTGACGGTATAGTGATTCACCATAGAATCCAAATTTCCGCTGTTGACCAAAAAACCAAGTCTGGGTTTTCCAAACCGCATAAAATCCGTCTTGGATTTATAATCGGGCTGAGCCAAAATTGCCACCCGATACCCCTCTGCTTCCAACACACGGGAAATGATGGCAGTGCCAAAAGAGGGATGATCCACATAGGCATCCCCGGTTACCAGGACGAAATCCACTTCGCCCCCATATCTCTCATTCACTTCCTCCATTGTGATGGGTAAAAACTGATTCATAACTTATTCCTTCGGTTCAGTAAACAATTTCATAATTTCTTGGTTAGTCTGCTGATACATTTCTTCGATATGCTCCTGGAAAAACTGACACACACGGATGGCATGTTCACGAGTAGGAACCAACACATTTAAGGAAAACTGTTCCTGATCGTTTTCCAGAATTTTAATTCCTGCTAAAAACTCGCCGCCTTCGGGATTAAAGTCTGCAATCACGGCAGTTTTTGGAGCGGCATTCTTTTTCTTTTCCATAATGGCATCATCCAACTTTTTTCGGATGAGCATAGGGATTTTAGACTGGAAAAAGCCTGCGGTTTCTTTGCCTTCATCAGTGAGTTCATAATAATGCTTTCCACTGTCGGTGAATACCCGAAGGTTCTCCATTTTCACCAGTTCATAAATGTTATACTGCAGATTAAAATAATCCACTTCCTGACCGTCCATAATAAACTTGGTAAGCTCGGGATTGGTAATGGAATCCCCGTATTCTCTGCACACATACAAAATAATCAGACGCAGGATAAAATCGTCCTGCAGTATTTTTTCAAACGGCATATGTTTTATCTCCTTCTTAGTAGGTCTTATCAAACTGAATAATGCAGTTATTTTCTTTTCCCGCTTCTTTTTTGATGATTTCCTCCAGTTTTTTTTCAGAATAGGGAAATTCAAACGGCACTTCCACATCAAAAATCAGATTATTGTGGGATGCTAAAAACACCACACGAAAATCGTGAATATGAAGCTTGGGAGAAATCTCTGTCACCACGGCAGAAATTTTTGCTTTCAACTCAACCACACGAGGATTATCGGTTTCCACAGGGTCTAAATGAATCACCATTTGAATCCCATGTTCTTTCATAAAATGCACTTCAATCTGATCCACAATATCGTGACTGGTGAGAATGCTCTGAGAGGCTGGCACTTCCACGTGCACCGACACAAACAACTGCCCTGCGCCATATTCGTGTACCATTAAATCGTGAATCCCGATGATAGATTCGTGAAAATCTAAAATTTCGGTTTTAATTTCGTTTACCAGTTCAGGCTTGGGGGCTTCTCCCAATAACTGGCTCATGGTGTTTCTCACAAGTTCCCAACCGCTGTATAAAATTAACAGCGAAACAAGGGCACCCACATAACCGTCCAAAGGCAGATGAAACATCTTTCCTAACAGAAAGGATAGTAACACGCCACTTGTGGAGAACACGTCGTTTAAACTGTCTTTGGCATTTGCTAAAATAGCAACCGAATCCAACTTCTTGCCGATTCCTCTGTAAAAGAAATACAACCATAATTTCACCAAAACTGCTCCCACCATAATCCAGATAGCAACATCGTGAAAGATGGTTTCTTTCGGAAAAAAGATATCTTCCACCGCAGTTTTCAGTAAAGACAAGCCCAACATCAGAATCAGAAATGATACCAAAAGACCTGTAATGTATTCATAGCGGGCATGCCCGTAGGGATGGTCTTTATCCGCAGGTTTGCCTGCCAGATGGAATCCAATGTAAGTCACCAGAGAATTGCCCATATCGGATAAGTTGTTTGCACCGTCTGCTGTTAACGACACCGAATGAAAAAAATAGCCGCACAAAAGCTTTGCCAAAGATAACAACAGATTGGCAACAATTCCCACAACACCCACCAATTTTCCGTAGCTTTGGCGGACACGGATGGATGCGGTATCGTTATGATTTTTGATAAACAGTTTTGTCAGAAACTCAGTCATTGGGCTGATAGTTCCTCCCATTTTTCATATAATTCGTTGAGGATAGCTTCTTTTTCTTCCAAAAGGTCACACTTTTCTTTTAGCTTTTCAAAGTCTGAAGCAATATCGGGCGATGCAATTTCTTCCTGCAAAACTGCGATTTCGCCTTCAATTTCTTCTATTTTCGCTTCGGTTTTTCTAAGATCGTTTTTTCGTTTGGTTTCTTCTGCTCTGTCTTTTTTGGAGCGGTAAAACTCGTTGGCTTTTTCGCTCTTTTTTTCGACGGGAGCAGGAGCATCCTCTTTATGTTTTTCTAAATAATAGTCATATTTTCCGTCATAAATGACCATTTCTCCCGGTTTCATTTCCACAATTTTGGTGGGAACCTTATTTAAGAGATAACGGTCGTGAGACACCATGATGACAGTGCCTTCATATTCTGCCAGTGCCTTATCCAAAACTTCCTTGGAAGACAAATCCAAGTGGTTGGTAGGTTCGTCCAAAATGAGGACATTTCCTTCTTCTAACATCATAATGGCAAATTTCACTTTTGCCTTTTCTCCGCCGGATAACACACCCACTTTTTTATACACATCTTCTCCCGATAACAGCATTCCGCCAAGGAGTTTTCTTAGTTCCTGCTCATATTTTTGGGGAAAACGATCCCACAGTTCATTTAAAGCAGTTTTTTCGGGATGAAGCTTATTGGTTTCCTGTTCAAAATAGGATTTTTTTACACCACCACCCCAAAGGATGTCTCCTTTGGAATAGGGAAATTCTCCTAAAATTGCCTTTAAAAAGCTGGTTTTACCAACGCCGTTGGTACCAACAATGGCAATTTTATCGTTTTTACGAACGTGTAGATTCACACTCGGATTTAACAATTTATCTTTTACTTTTAATTCCAAATCAGACACCCGAAGCACGTCTTTCACGGGTTCTGTTTTAAAAGTGAATTTCAAATGAATGGATTTTAAATAATCGGAAGGCTTTTCCAAAACCTCCATATTATCTAAAATATGCTGACGGCTTTTTGCACTTTTTGCCGTGGAAGCACGAACCTGATTTCTGGCTACATAATCTTTTAAGGACGCAATCTCCTCTTGTTGTTTGTCATACTCTTTCTGCAGATACTCCATTTCCTGTGCCTTTTGCACCACAAATTTGGAATAGTTGCCACGATAGCGTTTTAATTTTCCTTTGTAAATTTCGCAGATATCGGTCACACAACGATCTAAAAAATAACGGTCGTGAGACACTAAAATAATGGCGCCACGATAAGCGGTTAAATATTCTTCCAACCATCCTAAGGTTTTAAAATCCAGATGGTTGGTAGGTTCGTCCAAAATTAAAAGGTCAGGTTCGGAGAGTAAAAGTTTTGCAAGAGCAAGTCTTGTTTTTTCACCGCCAGACAATCTATCTACAATCGTAGACAAATCCCTTCCTAAAAAACCCATACCGTTTAGGACGGTATTGATTTTAATATCAATATGGTATCCCTCTTTTTGCTCGTAAAGAGTCTGCAGCCTTGCATATTCTTTTTGATTTTCCTCGGTGTTCCCTTGGGGAGTGGATAACTGCTGATAGAGATTCTCCAGTTTTTCACCCATTCTGATTACATCGGAAAACACACTTCTCATTTCTTCTAAAATGGAATTACCGCCGGAAAGTCCTGCATTTTGATGCAGATAGCCAATACGCTTTTTTTGGAAAATGATTTCCCCTTCGGTGGGCTCCGATTCCCCTGAAAGCATATTTAACAAGGTGGATTTTCCTGCCCCGTTGGCGCCAATTAACCCAATACGGTCAGAATCTTCAATTTTTAATGTGATGTCTGTGAGAATTTCTTCCGCTCCGAAGAATTTAGACACCTTATCTAACGCTACTATCATACCATTACCTATGTTACAACAGCCACGGGAGAATAACCCCCATGGCTGATTTTTTGTTTTTTTAATATTTTATGCTTTTTTTGCTAATGCAGCTTTTAAAGCGTCTACTTTATCGGTTTTTTCCCATAATACGCCTAAATCTTCTCTGCCCATATGTCCGTATGCAGCCAATCTTCTGTAAATGGGCTTTCTCAAATCCAGCTCAGAAATAATTGCCGCGGGACGAAGGTCAAACACTTCATTTACCACGTCAGCAATCACATCATCGGAAACCACACCGGTACCAAAAGTGTCTACCATAACGGATACCGGTTTTGCCACGCCGATTGCGTAAGCCAACTGGATTTCACAACGTTTTGCCAGGCCTGCCGCTACAATGTTTTTTGCAACCCAACGGGAAGCATAAGCAGCACTTCTGTCCACTTTGGTGGGGTCTTTGCCGGAGAACGCGCCACCACCGTGACGGGCATAGCCGCCATAAGTATCCACAATGATTTTTCTGCCGGTTAAGCCGGAGTCACCCTGAGGGCCACCCACAACAAAGCTACCGGTAGGATTCACATAAATTTTGGTGTGATCATCCATCATAGAAGCATCAATAACGGGGGCAATTACATGTTTTTTCATATCTTCACGAATGGTTGCCTGTTCCACTTCGGCAGAATGCTGCGTGGAGATAACAATGGCATCAATCCGCTTCGGAATATCGTTTTCGTATTCCACGGTTACCTGAGTTTTCCCGTCGGGACGAAGATAGGAAAGGGTGCCGTCTTTTCTCACATCAGTCAGACGCTTTGCCAATTTATGTGCCAAAGAAATGGGAAGCGGCATCAGTTCCGCAGTTTCGTCACAAGCGTAACCAAACATCATACCCTGGTCTCCTGCGCCGGTGGATTTATCATCCTCAGAAGAATCTACCCCCTGCGCAATATCGGGAGACTGCTCGTCAATAGAGGTGATAACAGCACAAGTGGTGCCATCAAAACCATATTTTGCACGGTCATAACCAATTTCCAAAACCGTTTCTCTGGCAATTTTGGGGATATCCACATAACCGGTGGTGGTGATTTCCCCCATCACAGATACCATCCCAGTGGTACAGGTGGTTTCACAAGCTACACGGGCAGCAGGATCCTGCATTAAAATAGCATCTAAAATCGCATCGGAAATCTGGTCACAGATTTTATCGGGATGTCCTTCCGTTACAGATTCTGAAGTGAACAACTTTCTCATAATTCTTATCTCCTCTCTATTGGAATGCCGTTTCTACTTTTTAAAAATAAAGAAAACGGCGCCTAACATACATAAAAACGCATAAAAATAATTCCAAGTGAATTTCTCTTTTAAATATAACACCGAAAAGACGGAAAACACCGTCAGGGTGATGACTTCCTGAATAATTTTCAGTTGAGCGGTGGTAAAGTATTCTGACCCCATTCTGTTTGCAGGAACTTGAAAAATATATTCAAACAACGCAATTGCCCAACTGGAAAAAATTACAATCCAAAGTGCCGTGCTTTTAAATTTTAAATGCCCATACCAGGCAAACGTCATAAACACATTGGATACCAAAAGCATACAAATGGGAAGTGCAGGTCTTAAAAATTGCATATTGTCTCCCCCTCCTTATTTGGTTGCCAACCGAAGAAGCATTTCCAAATCCTCTTTGGAAAAATGATATTTTTTATTGCAATAGTGGCAGGAAACCTCAGTGGTATCCTCTTCCTCTATCATTTTTTGAAGTTCGGTTTTGCCTAAACTGATTAAAGCGGTTTCCACACGGTAACGGCTGCAATCACAACGGTAAGACGGTTCTTTTTTTGATAAAATCTGATAGTCAAATCCCGTAAGCAACATCCCTAAAATTTCGGTAGCGTTCTTGCCGTCTGCAATCAGTGCCGAAATGGATTTGGGAAGTGCTTTCACATTTTCTTCTACCTTGTCCACAATGCTGTCGGGTGCACCGGGTAATAATTGAATCATAAACCCACCTGCAGAGAGGATGGCAAAATTCTGCGCTACCAAAACGCCTAATCCAAGCACAGTGGGAATCTGTTCCGACTGCATATAGTAATAGGAAATATCTTCTGCAATTTCGCCCGAAATCAGTTCCACGGTACCCACATAAGGTTCCTTTAAGCCAATGTCACGAACAATGGTTAAGGTGCCTTTATGTCCTAATGCACCGCCAACGTCAAGTTTGCCGTCTTCTCTTAAAGGAAGCACAACATCGGGATTAGACACAAACCCTTTTACCTGATTTTGTCCGTTAGCTTCTGCCACCACGTTGCCGATAGGTCCTTCGCTTCGAAACTGCACAGACACACGATCGGTTTCATTTTTCATATCGTTTGCCAAGATTAGTGCAGCGGTCAAAGCTCTGCCTAATGCCGCAGAAGCCACCTTTCCTGTTTGGTGAAGCCCTTGAGCATCACGAATGGTTTCGGTGGAATTGATTACATATGCTTTCAGATATCCGTCACTGGTGATGGCTCTGATAATTTCATCCATAATGGTTCCTCGCTTTTGTTACTTCTTTTTTATACTTCCGTGATCCCCTCAGGCTTTGCTGTTTCTTCCCGGGAATTCTGGAAACTTTTCTCCACAGGCAGGGTGATGACCACCTCAGTGCCTTCGTTTAATTTGGAATTTAATGTAATTTCTCCTGCATGGGCATTGATAATTTCCTTAGCAATTGCAAGGCCAAGACCAGTTCCCCCTTGCTCACGAGAGCGGGCTTTGTCCACACGATAGAAACGTTCAAAAATCCGCTTCACATCCTTTTCGGGAATCCCCATCCCGTTATCCAAAATGCGAATTACTGCATTATCAGACACATAGCTGGAATAGATTTTTACCGTTCCGTTTTGCGATGTGTATTTGATTGCGTTAGACACAATATTGATAATCACCTGCTGCATTCTGTCATAATCCAATGCAATAGGAGGGATTTCATTGATCATCGTATAAGTTAATGTCTGATATTTTTTTCGGGCTTCAAACTGCATCTTTTCCGTGACGTCACGCAAGATCGTTTCCACGGACATACGGGTCAGATTCAGTTTCACCCCGTTATCCAGACGGGATAAAATCAGAAGGTCTGATACCAATCTGGTCATACGGTCGGTTTCTCGGTGAATAGTATCTAAGAATTTTTCCTGTGTTTCTCCATCCACAGCACCGCTTTCCAAGGTTTCGATATATGCCTTAACAGTAGTTAAAGGCGTACGAAGCTCATGAGATACGTTAGCAACAAACTCTCGGCGGGACAACTCCAGTTTTCTGGATTCGGTCATATTCTGTACATCCACAATCACGCCGCCAATCGTATCATCGGAATATTTGAAGCTTCCGAAATAAAAACGAAGATAATAGTTGTTGCAGTCTCCCTCTTTGATGATTTGCTTATCGGGATTTAAGTACAAGAAATTCCCTAAAGACACATCTGAAAATAAAGGGGTAAAAAACTCGTCAAAACGAATGGTATCATTCTCGCCAATGGAAAGATAACGTCTTGCAGAAGGGTTAATATGCAAAAGTTCCCCTTCTGTGTCAAACGCAACGATACCGTCGGTGGAATATTCCATAATTTTTTCTAGTTTTGTGTTCTGAGAAGCAACCTCCTGCACCGTTTCGGAAAGACGCTGACCCATGGTTCTAAACGTATTGGTCAAAACACCAATCTCATCCTTAGACGGTGATTGCTCTCCCACCTCAAATTCCCCGTCGGCAATTTTTTCTGCCCGTGAGGTTAAGTTTTTGATGGGTGTGGTAATTGTTTTAGAAAGCAAATACCCTAAAATTACCGAAATAAAAAGCGCTACCAGAAGAGCCTGCAAAATGATTAAAAACATACTTTTAGAAAAACTGTTCAGCTCTTCTTTGGTTTCATATATATAAATGACAAAAGCAGTACCGTCTTCTCCCTCAACGGGATAAGCATATTCCATATAGGTACCGTTTTCCAACACCATATCTCCGACTCTTCCTGCCATTGCCGCTAAGATGTTATCAGAGATTTCTACCTGGGTGAGCAGTTCGTCTGAACTGTCAATCAAAGAACCGTCCTTCCCATCTAAAATGGCATAATTTCGGTAAGAATCCACGCCGATACGGCCTGCAGCCGCTTCCAAAAGCTCCGAGAGCCTTTGCCCACCGTCTTCGGAAGATGCGGCATCTGTCATTTGAGGAACAAAATCTTCGGTAAAAACTGCAGTACCAATCTGAGACATAAAGTCAGTATAATAAAACCGTGTTACATTGGTGATGATGAAGGTACCAACCGTCAACATTACCGATAGAATAACAAGGATAAATAAGAGTACCAGTTTTGTTTGAATACTTTTAAACATATCGTTCCTCAGGTTTTAAAAAATTCTGTGCTTATTTGCAGTTTTTATTGAAATAATAACCGATTCCACGTTTGGTTACCACAAAATCCGGTTCCCCCGGATTGTCTTCTAATTTTTCACGAAGACGGCGTACCGTTACGTCAACGGTTCTTAAATCACCGTAATATTCATATTTCCATACCTTTTCCAAAAGTTTTTCACGGGAAAAGATTTTGTCCGGCTGAGATGCTAAGAATTTTAACAATTCAAACTCACGAACAGTGATTTCCACGGGCTTTCCGTCTTTTTTCACCTCAAAACGTTCCGTGTCAATAGTTAATCTGCCATAAGTTAACAGGTCTGTATTGTCTGCGGTAACCACAGGTTGTGTTTTTTTGGTACGGCGCAGGTTCGCTTTGATTCTTGCTAAAAGCTCTCTCACGCTGTATGGCTTGGTGATATAGTCATCTGCACCCAGTTCCAATCCCAGCACCTTATCAACTTCCTCTTCACGAGCTGTTAAAAGAATAATGGGCACCTGAGATTTCACACGAATTTCTTTACAAACGGTAAAACCGTCCATTTCAGGCAACATTACATCCAATAAAATCAAATCGGGGTTCTTTTCCATTGCAAGCTGAAGACCGGTTGCTCCGTCGTATGCTTCAATAGTATCGAAGCCCTCTTTCTGCAAGTTGAATTTTAAAATATCCACAATTGGTTTTTCGTCATCCACGATGAGGATCAGTCGTTCTGCCATATTGGCCACGCTCCTTTCTCGAGCTTTATTCTTTAGCCGGGTTACCCCGTCTGGTGTCTAAGTATATCAGAAGCACCGAAATATCCGCAGGAGACACACCGGAAATACGGGATGCCTGTCCGATGGATTCCGGACGGAATTTGGAAAGCTTCTGACGGGCTTCAATCCGAAGACCGTATATATCGTCATAGTTGATGTCCTCGGGCAATTTTTTCTGTTCCAGCTTTTTAAACTGATTTACCTGAGACATCTGCCGTTTGATATAACCGGAATATTTAATGGTCACAGTGACTTCTTCCTCAATATCACGGGGTAAGTCATGCACCTTATCGGAAATTTCTGCCAACATTTTGTATGTAATTTCCGGTCTGCGAAGAAGATCTGTTAAGCGGATTCCCGTTTTAATGGGAGTGCTTTCGTATTTCTCCAAGGTGGCAACCACGTGCTCTGAGGGAGGCACAATTACCGATTCCAAGTATTTAATTTCTTCTTCTACCCATTTTTGCTTTGCTAAAAAATCCTGGTAGCGTTCTTCCGAAATCAAGCCGATTTCATAGCCTAAGGGAGTGAGACGCTGGTCAGCATTATCCTGACGAAGAAGCAAACGGTATTCACTGCGGGAGGTCATCATGCGGTAGGGTTCGTTGGTGCCTTTGGTTACAATATCGTCAATCAACACGCCGATATAGGAATTGTCACGTGTTAGGTGAAATTCTTCTTTTCCGTCAATATATCTTGCGGCATTGATGCCTGCAATTAACCCCTGAGCTGCCGCTTCTTCGTAACCGGAAGTACCGTTAAACTGTCCTGCACCGTATAATCCTTTGATGTTTTTAAATGCAAGTCCCAACGTCAGCTCTGTAGGATCCACACAATCATATTCAATGGCGTATGCCGGACGCATCAGTTCTGCGTTTTCCAATCCGATAACCGAACGGTACATCTGCACCTGGACCTCATAAGGAAGGGACGAAGACATCCCCTGCACATACATTTCCTTGGTGTTCATTCCCATAGGTTCAATAAACAGCTGATGGCGTTCTTTATCGGGGAATCGCATAATTTTATCTTCAAAAGAAGGACAATATCTGGGGCCAATGCCCTCAATCATTCCGCTGTATAAAGGCGAAAGATGAATATTATCCAACACAATCTGCTTGGTTTTGGGAGTGGAATAGGTTAAATAACATTCCACCTGATTGGTAAGCTCACGCTTGGTGGTGAAAGAAAACGGTGTAATTTCTTCGTCCCCGTACTGCACTTCCATTTTGGAAAAATCAATGGAATCCCGATGCACTCTGGCAGGAGTTCCTGTTTTAAAGCGCATCATGCGGACGCCGTTCTCTTCTAAGCTTTCAGAAAGCTTATTTGCGGCGAACATTCCGTCAGGACCACCGGGTTCAAAATAGTTACCCACAATAATTTTTCCGCGAAGGTAAGTACCGGTTGCAATGATAGCAGCATCCACCTTGTAGTAATTACCCAAAGCATCGATAACACCTTTCACCTTGTTATCTTCAATATCCAATTTTACAATTTCTGCCTGCTTTAAGGAAAGATTGGGCTGATTTTCAATCCGCTTCTTCATTTCCTCCTGATAGGCACGACGGTCTTCCTGCACACGAAGAGAATACACAGCAGGGCCCTTTCCCCGATTCAACACACGGGATTGCAAAAAGGTGTCATCCGCCAGTTTTCCCATTTCACCGCCTAAGGCATCAATCTCACGGACTAAATGTCCCTTTCCCGTTCCCCCGATACTGGGGTTACAGGGCATATTGGCAACCGCATCCAGATTGATGGAAAAAAGCACCGTCTGATGCCCCAGCCTTGCCGAAGCAAAGGCTGCTTCGCAGCCTGCGTGACCTGCTCCGATAACGGCAACTTCAAATTTATCTTCTATAAAAGCCATAACAATTCCCTACATATCGTAGTATTTTCTGCCTGCAACTGAGTTGGAGGCGTCTGTTAAGAGATGCATCTGTTCCAATGCTTTACCGGTTCCCAACGCCACACAGGTAGTGGGGTCGTCCGCAATGGTAGTTTTAATACCGGTATGCTCCATAATCAGCTGCGGGAATCCGCCAAGTAAGGCACCGCCACCTGTCATAATAATGCCGGTGGAAGCAATATCGCCCACTAATTCCGGCGGAGTTTTTTCTAAGGTCTGATGCACTGCTTCCACAATCTGCAATGCGGTATCAATCAAAGCACCGTATATCTCGGTGGAAGTCACCGTGAAGATTTTGGGAAGACCGGTTAAAAGGTTTCTTCCTTTCACTTCTGTCACCAATTCTTCCTCAGGCAATGTTACACAACCAACATTATATTTAATCTGCTCTGCGGTTCGTTCTCCGATTAACACGTTGTGTTCTTTTCGGATGTATTTGATAATGGCATCATCAAATTTGTCCCCCGCAATTTTAATAGAGGTAGAAACAACCACACCGCCCAGAGAAATCACGGCAATATCGGTGGTACCGCCGCCAATATCCACAATCATGGTTCCGTTGGGCTGGGAAATATCTATCCCTGTACCGATTGCCGCAGCAATGGGTTCTTCAATAATGTATGATTTTTTTGCACCTGCCTGAATGGCAGCATCTTTTACGGCACGTTCTTCCACGTCGGTAACACCGGAAGGAACACAAATCATAATGTTTGGTTTAAAAATACGGGAAATGCTGATTTTACTTAAAAATTTATTGAGCATCTGCTCGGTTACATCATAATCTGAAATAACCCCGTCACGAAGAGGACGTACAGCCACAATATTGCCGGGTGTTTTACCAATCATACGCTGCGCTTCATAGCCCACAGCAAACAGTTTTCCTGTCAGCTTATCTACCGCTGCCACGGAAGGCTCCTTCAGCACAATTCCTTTTCCTTTTACATAAATGAGAACGGTTGCCGTTCCCAAATCCACACCCACGTCCTGTCCAAATCCAAACATCGGGCACCATCCTTTCGTTTTTTATCAAACTGTATCAGCTTATAAAATTTCAGTATTCAGAATGCTTTTCCAAGCATTTTTCTATAAAAAATCTCCATTTTCTCATACATAATAATTATAGTACGAAATCCCCTGTTTGTCAACTATATTTCACGATTATTTCGCTATTTTATCATAATTTTTCCGTTTTCACAAGAAACTGCAGAAAGGTGTTTTTTTCTGCGGTTTCCCCCATTTTTTGAAATCTTGTCAAATACTCTTGCAAAATGAAAGAATTTATGCTAAAATGAGAATAGCAGAATGTTTTTTTACAATACAAATTCATAAAAACGGAGGTATATGATGAAACGTTTCCGATTAGTAAGCCTGTTTCTGGCAATCTTGCTTGCATTATCCGCAATAACAGCATCTGCCAAAAACATCAGCATCGGCTTAAAATTTGATACCACCTCACCCAAAGAAACCACCGTGCAAAATGCCAGCGGTTTCTACGTGTATGTAAACGATGACTATGTAATGGATTTATGGGCAGCCAAAGTGCTTGTCCGTTGGGGCAGCGACGGCAGCATTCAGTTATTGAATGCGGTAGACGGTTCTTTACTGCACACCCATTGGAATGGAACGACTCCGATCACTTTAACACCGGCAGATCAAAGCACCATACTAATCGGCGGCGCCGAATATCGCGGTTCTGCCAGATTCATACACACAAGTCAGGGGCTTACCGTTATCAATTATGTGGATTTGGAAGATTACTTAAAGGGGGTAGTCCCCGGAGAAATGCCGGCTTCCTGGCATAGCGAAGCATTAAAAGCCCAAGCTGTTTGCGCCAGAAACTACGCCCTTGCCAACTGGAACAAATATCAGAAATACGGTTTCAATTTAGATGACACCGTGCAAACTCAGGTGTATCGAGGTGTGCAGGCAGAGCATCCCCGCTCCAATGCAGCAGTAGAGGAAACCCAAGGTATCTTCTTAAAGTATAACGACCAGTATGCCAACACCTTCTTCTACTCTTCCTCCGGCGGATATACCGAATATTCGGAAAACGTATGGGGAACCCCCTTCCCTTACCTGGTTGGAGTAGAAGACCCTTATGATACTTCTCAGGAATGGATTGTACCGTTTACCCCCGAAGAAATCAAAGCGAAGCTGAAAGCAAAGGGTGTAAACATTGGTGATATCATTGATATCCAAGTTGTGGAAACTTCTCCCGCAGGTAGAAATATCAACGTAAAAATCGTGGGAACCGATGGTACTCACACATTACAGAAAGAACAAGCCCGCAATCTTTTCGGTCTGCGAAGCAACCTTTTCACCATTACCAAAAAAGGTCTTGACGCAGTTACCGTCTCCGTAGTAACCGCAACAGGTCTGGAGGAAAGACAAATTGACCAGCCCATTCTCACCTCCACCGGTATCGTAGAAGTGAACTCCGGCATACCCACCGAATATGTAATGAAAGGGACAGGCTTTGGTCACGGTGTTGGTATGAGCCAATACGGTGCAAAAGGAATGGCGGAAGCAGGTTACAATTTTGAACAGATTTTAACTCACTACTTCGTTGGTACCACCTTAGTATACGAACAATAAAAACAAAGAAAAGCACAAAAAAACTGTGGCATAATAGCATAACTATTTTGCCACAGTTTCTTTTTTTATACATTTTATAGCAAAAATAAACAGACAGATAACCAGTATTCCTGATAAAAAGCCAAGCATATCATAGGAAATATCATCCCAGCCATAACTTCGTCCCGGCACATACAACTGATGAATTTCGTCCCCCAAAGCAATCAAAAAGCCAATCACCAATACCATAGGAAAACGATACCATTTTTTCGGAAACGTGTTGAAAAACAAATACATCAGAATCCCCAGGGTAAAGAATAAAAGGGCATGCGCCCAGTGACGGAGCGTTTTTTGCGTGTGGACATGAAACGAATTTCGCTCGCCCAAACTTTTAGATTCATACCCCGGTGTGCTGACTTCTATCTGACGGGATATCGCGGTAGAGACCGCTGTGGATTCAGAACCATTCTGATGAGAAAAGAAAAATATCGTTGCCAAATTTAATATAATCAGAATCAATATAACTATTCGTTTTCTCATAGCAAATCCAGCTCCTTCAAAAACGCTGTTCTGCCTTTGGTTTTGTCAGAATAACGTTCCTGCTTCCCGAAAACATGCTTGGAAATTCTCACGATCCAAATAAAGGGAAGCATCCATCCGTGCTTTTGCAAAACAGGATACTCCTTATAAAGAAACGTTTTCTGCGGAAACAACCGATGCATCGTTTCCTTTTTGGCCATTTTTTTCTGATACTCGCTATAGTTCTTTTTATGATAATGTTCGTACCGGATTTTTGAATACGCCGTATACGCAGAAAGTTCTTCTTCTCGGTAACCGTTTTGGGCACAATAGTCCAAATCTGCCATAAATGTCTCTGCCAGTTTATCATAATCAGCAGAAGAATCAAGATTGGAAAAATCAAAATATAAAACACCGATGCGTTTCATGGTTTCATAAACAGCAGTATAACCCAACTGTTTCATCACCGCATCCACACGGACAAAGTCAATATCATCTGCATAATGAGAAAGATACAAAATAGCATCCCCCAACATCTTTAAATGAGAAATTCCGCTAATTAAATGCTTTAACACGTGAAGCACCATATTGATGGCACCGTCTGTGATACCCAAAGCTGTTACAGTATGTCCATTGCGTAAAGTCACCTGCCGTTTTTCTTCGGCAGCAAAGTCCAGATTATCATACCAAACTTCGGTTACCTCTTTGGTATCCAAAGCCACATGAATTTCAAATTTCCCTGCTTTTGGATGCACGCAGACAGACTGATTGTTGTTTTCGCTGCGCTGTTGGTATTCTCCTCCTGCTTCAGTGAAAGCAGCAAGCACTGCTTTTTCATCCTTGGGATCAATCAATAAATCAGTATCCCCTGACATTCTAAGAGCAGGGTCTGCATATAAATCGGAAATCAAATCTCCTTTTAAAGTAATGGGATTGGCAAAGGAAAGCTTTTCTTCCACAAAGCGGTACATCGCTTCCTGACGAAGCGTATATTCCATTACTTTCAGATGAATTTCCATCTGCCATTTGGGAAGATTTGTCACATCCGGAGCTAATCTTCCTGCCTGAGACAATTTTTTTAATACCGCAAACACAACCGTCCAGACACCCTGCATCCGAGCGATTTTTTCGATTGCATCAATCTCTGCTTTGGAATAAATGCGTTCTCCTTTTGGAAAAGCTCCTTTCATTCCCGCAGCATATAATTCAATTGTGTCACGATATGCTGTCTCTAACATCATAAGCTCCTTTTAAGAATTTGTTTTAGAAGTGGTTTTTTTCTGTTTTTTAATCACAGAACCAATCGCAGAAGAAAACAAGTTTTTTTCATATTTGTTCCAACCGAAAAGCCACATAATCACGCCATAAGATACCGCCAGACATACCACCTGAATCAAAAAGCTAATCCAACCGGAACCAACTGTAACGTAGTTGCCGATTAAGAATCCAATACCTAGCGTCAGAAGCAAGCCTATTGCCATCTTGCCGTGACATTCTTTGAAAAATTGAAAGACATTGATATTTAACTGTTTATAAAATACCACATTCATTAGAAGAGTTCTTACAAAATAAGCAATGCAAATAGATAAGGAACATCCAATTGCACCCCAGAAATGTCCAAATGCAAAGGACAGTATCAAATTGATTCCTGCCATAATGGTATACACAATTCCGGCACTTTTCACTTTATTCAAAACCACTACCGTGGTATTGGCAACCTGCTGTGGTAAATGAAACACAGCAGGCAAAACAAGAAGCACTGTGCAGAAATACACTACCTGATATCCGTCTCCCAGCCACACGTTAATAAAATTCTGACCGAGTGTTACAATTCCGATGATTAAAATACCGGCAATAGAAAGCACGATTCTGCCTACCTTAATCATCAGAGGAAGCACCGCTTCTCCGGTTGTCTGATCCAGGGTAGCACGGGAAATTTTCGGCATAAACATCCCGTTGATGGCCTGAGAAAATTTAAAAACATAGCCTTCCAATGTGGAAGCAAGTCCAAACATAGTAATTCCAACAGACCCACTGACTACACCCAACACAGTGGGTGTGATATTAAAAATAAAACGCTGAGCAATACTTTGCACCGTAGTCCAAAAGGAAAAACCGGTAATTTCCTTAAGCATTCCTTTATCGGAATAGCGAAAATTTACTTTGATTTTGGTGGTTTTACGAATCATCAACCATTTTACGCCAATGGTCAAAAGATTCATAATTGCGTGTACGCCAACCAAAGCATACAGCCCCATCCCAAACAAAAGTGCAATAATAGTCAGAAGAATGGTTACCACCTTGTTGAACACATCTGCCAATTTCAAGCGGGCAAACTGTTCGTGAGCAGTCATAATCCCATTTAACGTGATAAACGGAAAACAAAGTACCATAGAAGATGCCGCAATCAGGTACACCACTTTAAATGCGCCCAATTCCGATGGTGTCAGTTTTACATAAATCTGATTGATATTAAAAAATACCACAATCAGCACCGTACAAATCACCGCAGACACGATAATATACAGCTTGTATATCATTCCCAGGAAATTATTCATTCCCTGCTGGTCACCTTTTGCACGGTAATGAGACACAAATTTTGCCACTGCTGCACTCATACCAAAGTCCAGCATAAACATAGTAATTAAAGAAGTTGCCAGGGTATAGAGTCCGTAATCAGAGTCACCGATCTGACGGATAATCCAAGGTGTATAAATCAAACCTGCAACCACATCAAGCGCCAACGCAAGATAGGAAATAATAGCCCCTATCTTAATTTGCCGAGTGCTTTTTGCTTCAATATTAGTATCCAATTCAACGCCTCCGTAGCTTTTGTTCTCTGCTCATTTTTGAACTAGTCATTATTTTTTACGGCCTTTTTTGCCTCCAAAAAGTAATCGGCGAATCACCAATTCAACATAACCAAAAAAGCCCAACTTGAATTGTTTGGTCACCTTGTCATAATACATTCTATCCTCTACCACATACTTGGGATGTTTTAGAGGGAATTCAATTTCATATCTTTTGGTATCAAAGTATGCCCTGCTTTTTTTCGGCAAAACTCTAACATCATTTACGGAACGAACACCATTTCCGGTCATCCCGATATTAGTTATCATATTATATTTGGGAACAATACAAATCTGTTCATACAACGCGCAAGCCATAGCGCTCTGATAAGTCCAGGCAGTAAGTCTCTTTCCTTCGTCCAGCTGTTTTTTTCGTTCCATACCGCGCTGAGTTGCCCAATCATAGTACGGATATTTGCTTTCCACACATTTTAAGGCATACGGGTCGTCCAAGAAAGACATATGAAAATCTACGTTATCCCAGGTTCTTTTCCAGGTTGCCCAACCGCAACAGCAGGATCTTCCAAAAAAGTAACTGTAGGGAGTGTCTTCATAAACACCAAGATGATTCATGGCATTGATAGAATGAATCCGAACATCATCC
This sequence comes from Oscillospiraceae bacterium, assembly GCA_015068645.1. Lineage (NCBI taxonomy): Bacteria > Bacillati > Bacillota > Clostridia > Eubacteriales > Oscillospiraceae > Oscillospiraceae bacterium. Next base: position 18,308 of record SVKD01000006.1, on the reverse strand, counting down.
TTATAGCGTTCCAATAATTCCTGACAGAACGGGAAGAACGCCTGAGAAGGAACACAATCATCTTCTAAAATAATCAAACGATCCACAGTCTCAAATGCCCATTCGATACCGCTGTACATTCTCATACCGCAACCCAAATTCACATCGGAATAGTTACGGTACACTTCACAATCCCAGGTAATATCCGAAACAATTTCCTTGCACTGCGCTACAGCTTCTTCATCTGCTTTATTTCCATCTCTCGGACCATCGCAAGCCAAAAACAATTTGGAAGGTTTCGCTTTTTTTACTGCTGCAAAAACTTCAGCTAAAGTGTCTGGTCTGTTGAAGAATATCATATAAACCGGAACATCTATTTTCCATTTTTCTTTTTCCATATTTTTCTTACCTCCTACGTCTAGCGTTTCCCTTTGGCCAAAAATTTGCCCAATTTATTCTTTAATAACGAAAGATAATTTTTCTTTTGTAAAAATTTTCCGATAGATTTTGCACACTGTTTTTCGTCATACGAATCCCAAAACAAATCATAATTCTCAGGTTTTTTTGCAGAACAAAACAGAGAACTGTTGCAGCCGGTTGCTTTTTTTGCGTCCACCTGCTGATATTTCGTGCAAGACAGCAAGTCGTTCACGGCATTCTGTCCTTTTTCACTCCGCACGATCACAAGGGAAGTTCCGCAATTGTTCTGCAGTTCGGGTGCAATATTTTCCACACCCCAAAAATCTCCTAAAATAATGTCACTTTCAATGTTATCTCCTTTGAAATGACAGTTAAAGCAGCTCTTTTCCAAGGTAATATTCTGCAAGAAACCACACATGTAAATATCTTGGTCTTTTGTTTTGAGATATTGTTTTCCGTTTGCAAATTGTATACAAATACTGTATTTTTTGTAACTTTCGCTTTTATCACGGAAATTTACAGCTATCACCTTACTCTGATAAGTTGTTTCCAGTTCTCTTAAATAATCTGCCCATACCTTTTGTTTGGGAGTTCCGTGGCAAATCACGGCTACAGTCAGTAAATTGTGGTAATCTTTTTTTAAAATTTTTTTCAGAGCGGAAATCTGGCAAGGTGTTCCGGAAAACAAAACCTCTCTTCCCTGCTCCAACAGGCTTTGCACCTTAGAGAGGGATTCGCTAAAATCGCTTCTAACATATTTGGAGCCCCGAAGTTTCCCCAATTCCTCACTATCGTTCACCGCGATATGTTTTACAGATTGAAAATCATCGCAAAAAGCGGCACCAAATACGGTTCCACCTTTTGTAATCACTGCTTCCGCAAGGAGCCCAAAAATACCTCCCGAGGAGCTTTTTTGTTGCAAGGATGTGTTATTTACATACATCCCATAGGATTCTATGAAATCAAATGTGTACTCCATACTATTTCCCTTATAAATATTTTTTTAAAAAGTTTTCAGAATGTGCTTTTCTCTCTTCGAAATCCTGATAAGAAACGTTATAATCCATTGGTTTTAATGCCAAAAGCTCACTTACTTTTACCTCTTTAGCATCCACAAAGCGGTCTTCTCTGCCAAGTAACTGCAAAAAGGAGGTGATTCTTGATTCCATGGTTCTCTCTGTATTTCGCGGAAAAACAATAAAATTTTTCCGAAAGAGAAACGAAAATGACATTGCATGAAAACTGTCCGTCAAAACATGCTCTGCATGTTTGATTAATGATAAAAATTGTCTCGGTCCCACATTTTTTATGGTTTGATCGGCCATCTTTTTAGAAGACATGGTTAAACCGTCAATCTGCACCGTAACCGTATTGGTTTGATTGGCAAATTCTTTCATTAAAGCTGCGTCCTTATTTTTATCATTTAAGAAATAACAAAAAACATAAGGCTTTTCAATCAGACGTTTGCAAGCCGCATCCTCCCACTCTGCTTGATCCAATAAAAACACCGGATCCAGAACCCACTCAATTTTTTTGTTGACACATTCTTCCAACAAGGCAACATCGTGGGATTCTCTTACCGAAATATCGGTAAAGGTGCTTAAATAATTCTGAAATACGGCTTGCTCTTCCCCCGTCAGCCGATCTCTGCTGATGCTGGCAGCATAAGAGAGCTTGGTTTTTTCGGGCGGAACAAAGCTAAGCAGATATTCCTTGCACATTGCCAAAGGATTCCACACCTGGTCGCTTCCTGTAATGAACACATCAAAATCGTTCACGATACTTTTAATGTTGTCGGGATTCACAACTGATGTATGGGGAATATCGTCCCGAAACTTTTGGATTATTTTGCTTTTTCGAGCATTCCCCGCAGAAAGCATTTTTAAAATTTTTGCCATGGTAGTTTTCACAGAAGTAACAATAGATTTCTTCGGTGCAAAAACACGGCTACCGCAAGCGTCAAAACTGATTTGCTTGGCATCAGCACCCAGTAAATTCAATTTTTTTGCCAAGGCATATGCCTGCAGAATCCCGCCGTAATTTTCGCTGTTGTGATACATCGTTATAATTCCGACACGTTTCATCATTTCATCACCTTTATATATTTTGGTTGCTACACTCTAAAAACTACTGTTTCAACACTTTGGCATAAATATCGCAAAGGATTTTTCCGTAATCGTGTTCTTTGTATTTTTCCTTTAAAAATGCCTCAGCACGTTTTCCCATTTCCACGGAAAACTCGGTATCACTAAATAAAGTCTTGATAAAATACGCTAAATGTTCGTATTCTTCATAACGGTACAAAAGGCCTGTTTCTTTATGGACAACCACCTCATAGATATCCCCTGCAAATGCAGATACCACAGGCATACCCATTGTCATTGCCTCTCGCAAAGTGGCAGATTCATTTTCAATCACAGAGGGCATAATAAACAGCTGGCTCTTTAGCATATACTCTGCCATTTGCTCAGAAGATAATGCCCCTAAAAATTCCACATTCTTTTCTAAACCGTATTTTTTAATTAGCTTTCTTAAATAGGTAATGTAGGTAGGTTCAAACAACCATTTTGGATTTCTGGAGGCAATGCTTCCGGGAATTCGCAAAAGAATATCCGGAAACTCATCCTTCAATAAAGCCACCGCTTCGATTGCCTGATGAAGCCCCTTGTAGGCAGTTCGCCCTGCTAAGCAAAATAAGCTGTGCGGTGTTACTTTATCCAGCTCCCAAGTGTTTTCAAAAAATACTTCCCGAATCGGAAGCTGGTCAAAATAAACGGGAAGCTGGGGCATTTTCATCTGATATTGCATCAGCGCCCATTCATTATCGGAAAAAATGGCTGCTGAGTCTTTTATCATTGCCAGCTCCATTTCTGCCTGTTTTTCCATAAAACGGGAATCTTTATCATATTTATTGGCTTTTAATCCGTCAAAAAATGACAGCTCTTGCTTCATTTTCCGAACAGGTAAATGACCGTTGGGGTATTTACTGATGGAGTTGATCGCTCCCTGAATCCGATACACAATGGGGATATTGCGGATTGCTCTTGCCAAATCATAACCAATGGAATACTCGGTTCCCCAAATATGAATTACATCAGGGTTGATTCGTTTAATTTCCGCAAGCCAAACATTCAACTTCGCTTTGGATGTGCTTTTCCCACGGGGACATCTGCCTAAATTCAGGCACACATATTCTACACCGTTTTCGTTTTTTCTGCGAGTTTCTTTGATTTTCGCAGTAGTCAGAACGGCGAGTTCCACATTAGAATCTGCTTCCAACAAGGAGTCCATCGCACCGTCAATCCAGGTTCCGCTTTGCGCGCAACCGAATCCCAATGCTTTGGATAATTGCCCCAAGGGTGCATACATAATCCATAAAACTTTCATATTCTTCCCCATCTTTTCTACATTATCATTCCTGCTTGAGCAGAACTTTTCGTAATTCTCTATCTTTTTCCTTACCTTTTAAATGGCCCAGATGCAAGGATTCTTGCTGAATTTTTTCAAAATATTCGTCCATCGGTTTAATGAATTTAGCAGGAACGCCGCCATACACTCCATTATCCGGCAAATCCTTACTAACAACAGAACCTGCAGCAATAATCACATTATTGCCGATGTGAACGCCGGGCATAATAATGCTGCGAGTACCAATAAATACATTGTCACCAACAGTAATCGGTTTGGTAATTTCCAAATCGGGAACCAAATGTCGGAACACCAACGTTCCGCCGTCGTGACAAACAAAAACAACCTCGTTGGTAATATGCACATTATCACCCAATGTAACACACCAAGGCTCGGTAGAAAACATTTTATAAGGATTTCCGTATATATAGGTTCTTCCTTTCATATTCACACCAATGTGCTTAGCATATCCAACGTGGTTTACCACGGCATAGATTTTATTGTATAATTTCGGTAACAAACCAAAAATCCGTTTTAACATATTGATACCTCATGCAACAAATTTTTTTACGAACCGTATACTTGCCAAAAGAAATAATAGGGCGCAATCCCCAAGCTGTGTGCTTTAAAGAACATATATCCCGGCAAAAGGATTGCAAAAGCAGACGCGATATATCGCGTATTTCTGTCTTCAATATCCGTAATAACATTTCCGAGCAGAATTACATTGAAAATATAAAAGTAATAACACATACGTCCAATCGCATTAGAAGAAAGACCTAACACCTGAATAATGGCGTAAGCGAAGGAACCTACAAAACAAAGAGACTGAAACTGGTCGTCTCGTTCATTTTTGATTTTCCTGCGTTCCCAGAAAAACAGACAAAACATCGGAATCAAAAGTGCCACCATTACCAACAACGGATTGATAGGATACTTATCACTAACCGCGCCGTAAATTTCATATTTTTCGGGCATAAAATATTCCAGAATCGGTGTAAAAATCGAGCGAAGAAAAATACTAGCTACTGATACACCTGCAAAAAACCATCCGCTGATCTTTTTAATTTTGAGATAGCGTGCAAAATAAAATACCAAAAAGAAAATTGCAGACTGATGGAAAGTAGATGCCAAAATGACCATCAATACAAACCGAACGGGCTTTTTCTCTAGAATATAATCAATTGCCAGCCAGCAGATACAGCAAGCAATTGACTGTCGAATTCCGGACATTGACATGGTAAACATTCCAATAGTAGCGTGCAAATAAAATCCCCAAAATGGGTTCTTGCTCCATTTTAAAATGAATTTAGAAATACAAATGGAAATAAATAGAGCATAAAGAATCAGGTATACTTGAAAAGGAATTTTCCACACATATAAAATCTTAGTGAAAAAGAGAAATCCAAGTTCTTCCTCACGCCATAGATCCCAATGCTTAAACACATCCCAGTCATAATATGCTGTCGAATGATATCTGCTCAGATAATGCTTGGTATCGACTCCGACACCATTGTGTCGGAAGCCCATAATCACAAACAAGGTGGTTCCGGCAAGCCACACGAAAATTTGTCTTCGCTTTTCCATACCTTCCTCTGAGATACCTTCGTTCCGATATAACAGGTAGTAAAACAGCACTACCCAAATAAGAATCATAAATACATAAGGCGTCATAAATTAACCTCTGTTACTAACATTTTCCTAATAATTTTAAAATGGTTACAAATTCTCACGATACCAATCTACCGCTAATTCAATACCGCTGGCAAAATCGTACTCAGGATGATAGCCCAACAATTTTCTCGCTTTTGTGATATCCGCATTGGAATGCTTGATATCCCCTGCTCTGTCGGGACCAAAATTTGGTTCAATATTTTTGCCTAATAATTCGCATAGTTTATAGTACAAGTCAATCAGGTATTCCTGACCGCCGTATGCCACGTTAAAGGCCTCACCTGCCGCTTCCGGACCGGATAACATTCCTTTTAAGTTGGCTTCGATTACATTTTCAATATAAGTAAAATCACGGGACTGTTTGCCGTCTCCGTTGATGGTAGGAGCCTCATCATTGAGCAGTGCCTTTACAAATTTCGGAATCACCGCTGCATAGTAGCCGTGAGGGTCCTGGCGGCGTCCAAACACGTTGAAATAACGGAAGCCAACCGTTTCCAGACCGTACAATTTGGTATAAAGTCTGCCGTATTCCTCATTGGTTTTTTTGGTCAGGGCATACGGAGATAAAACTTTGCCCACTCTGTCTTCGGTTTTGGGAAGATTTGGTTCGTCCCCGTATACAGAAGAACTGGAAGCATACACAAATTTTTTCACATGATTCTGACGTGCCGCTTCCATCATATTTAAGGTGCCGCCAATGTTGATATCTTCATACAACAACGGCATTTCAATACTTCTGGGAACACTTCCCCAGGCTGCCTGATGAGACACATAATCGATACCTTCGCAAGCTTTCATACAGGTATCTAAATCACGGATATCCCCTTCTAACAATTCAAAATTGGGATTGTCTAAAAAAGGCGCAATATTTTCCCGCTTACCGGTAGAAAAATCATCCAGGCAACGAACAAAAAATCCCATATTTAAAATGGCTTCACAAATGTTGGAACCGATAAAACCTGCTCCGCCGGTTACCAAAAAGCGAGAATTTTCAGGGAATTTCAAATCCTTGTAACCCATAATCTTACAATCTCCAATAGTTATAATCTAAGCTTTCTGCTTCTTTTCTGTTTAAAACGCCTTTGATGTCCACCAACACTTTTTTGTTGTTGGGCACATTTTTAAAGAGTTTATCAAAATCAGAAAGATTCATCTTCATAAATTCTTCGTGTCCCACAGCAATAATCAAGCAATCCACATCACGGATATCTTCTAAGGATGCAAATTCAATGCCGTATTCATGCAATGCTTCCCCTTTGTCTGCAACAGGATCATACACCATAGGAACCAAATCGTATTCCGCAAGTTCGTTGATAATATCAATCACACGGGTATTTCTGGTATCGGGGCAATTTTCCTTAAAGGTAAAGCCCAAAAGAGCCACTTTGGCGTGCTTGATGGAAACATCTGCACGGATTAAGTTTTTGATAATATTTTCTGCCACGTATTTTCCCATATCGTCATTGATGGTACGACCAGACAAAATAATTTTGCTGTGGTATCCAAGCTGTTCTGCCTTATAGGTGAGATAGTAGGGATCTACACCGATACAGTGACCGCCAACCAGACCGGGGAAGAATTTCAAGAAATTCCATTTAGTGCCGGCAGCTTCCAAAACAGCTTTGGTATCAATTCCCATTTTGTTAAAAATAATGGATAATTCATTCATAAACGCAATGTTGATATCACGCTGAGAGTTCTCAATAACTTTGGCTGCTTCTGCAACCTTGATACTTTCCGCACGGTGAACCCCTGCTTGTACCACCAGTTCATACACTTTAGCAACGGTATCCAAGGTTTCTTCATCCATACCGGAAACAATTTTTACAATAGTTTCCAGTCTGTGTACTTTATCACCGGGATTGATTCTCTCGGGAGAATATCCGATTTTAAAATCAACACCGCATTTTAAGCCACTTTCTTTCTCTAAAATCGGCACACAAATATCTTCGGTTACACCGGGATATACGGTGCTTTCAAACACTACCACAGAACCTTTGGTCAGATTCTGACCTAAAATTTTGCTGGCACCTTCCACGGGAGTTAAATCAGGCGTATGGTCTGAATTGACAGGCGTGGGTACCGCTACGATATGAAATTTTGCTTCCTGCAGTTTTTTGGGGTCGGAGGTAAATTCCACAGTGGATTCTTTAATGGCTGCATCTCCAACTTCTTTAGTGGGGTCAATTCCGTTTTGATACAATTGGATTTTCTTCTCATTTAGGTCAAATCCGATGACATCTACTTTTTTGGCAAAAGCAACTGCAATGGGCATTCCCACGTAGCCTAACCCAATTAAAGAAATTTTTTCCTGACGATTTACAATTTTTTCATACAAGTTCATTGTTCTTCCACCTTCCCGATTTCTCGTAAATAATAATCTATAATAATTTTGCGGTCATATTCCCGCTCCATTTTTAAACGTCCTAAAATGCCCATCTGCTTACGTTCCTCATAAGATAAACGGATAAACTTCCGAAGGGCTTCTTCTAATGCCGAAACACTTCTGGCTTCAAAGGTGTACCCGGTAATAGTATGATCAATAATTTCCATGCAGCCGGGAATTTTACTTGCAATACAAGGTCTTCCTGATGCCGCACTTTCTAACAGCACATTTGCCGTTCCTTCGTGATAAGACGGCAATACGGTTGCAGAATGGCTTACGATAAATTCCCGCACGTTTTTCTGCTGTCCTAACGCATTTACCACATTACCTTCGTTTAATTCATCAAAAGTATCCTGATATTCTTCTTCGCAAAAGCCCACTAAATCAAAGGTGATTTCAGGGTAATCCTTACGGATATTGCGTGCAGCTTGCACTAGCTCGCCTACACCTTTATCTCGCATCAGTCTACCGATAAACAAAAAGGACAGAGGATTATCGGAGGGAGGATATTTTTCGTAAGCATACTCTTTGATGTTGACGCCTGATCCGGGAAGCAATACGTGATTTTCGGCAATTGCTTTTTGTTCTTTAAAAAATTCTAAATTCTGACTGTTCTGGAAAAAGAGACAGCTTGCATATTTTGCGGATTGACGGTACATCATCATTAAAATTTTGGCAACTAATCCACCATTATGCACTGCAGAACCTAATCCCGTGATGTTGGAAAGGTAAGGCACCTTTGCCATACGGCAGGCAAGTCCGCCGTAAATATTGGGCTTGATGGTGTAGGTTAAAACCACATCAGGTTGCAATTGCTTTAAGATTTTCCGGTAAGCAAAAAATAATTTTAAATCAGCAACAGGATTCATACCCCGTCTGTCCACGGGAGTTTCAATATAATGACATCCCATCTCTTCCATATCCTTTACTCTGGGACCCTGCGGCAAACTGATATGCACTTCGTATCCCTTTGACAAAAGCTTTTCCAACAATTCTTTTCTGAAATTGTAAAGCCCCATATCCAGATTGGCAAGAATCAGAATCTTTTTCATAGGCTATTTCACCTTTCTTGCAGGAACTCCCACATAAGTTCCCCCTTCGGTAATATTTTTTACCACCACGGCACCTGCACCAACTACCACCTCGGCACAAATGTCTGTGTTATTTTTCACCTTGGCACCAATTCCCACATGGGTTCTTTCCCCAATGGTTACTGTGCCTGCTAACGCCGCTGCCGGCGAAATATGCACATAATCAGAAATCACATTGTCGTGCTCCACCACGGATGCAGTATTTACGATACAGTGCTTCCCGATTTTTGCGTCAGAATTCACCACCGCATTTGTCATCACGCAGGTGCCTTCACCAATCGTAACGCCCTCAGCAATTACCGCTGCGGGATGAATGGCAGTATAGAAGGTAACGTCCCTCATTTGCTCGGCAATCTTTTGGCGAATGCCATTGTTACCAATCGCAATGATAAATTCTTTGTCCCGATATTCATGATAAGAATCGGTCTTTCCTAAAATAAAAGCATCGAAAAATTCGGTTCCAGCCTCCTTAGAATCATCCAGAAAGCCAACTAAATTGTCTCCCGATTTTCTTACAATATCGGCAATCACTTTGGCGTGACCGCCTGCACCAATGATAATCACATCTTTATGCATCTTGCTTACTTCCTTTAAAGGGTTCCATCGTAGCGGAACCATCCTGATTGATACCTTCCTGTTTGGCAAAAGCTTTCCACACGGTTTGGAAAATGATTTTCACATCACCTATGAAGGTTACGTGATTCACATATTCCACATCCAGCTTAAATTTTTCTTCCCAGGTAATAGCGTTTCTGCCGTTGACCTGCGCTAAACCTGATAAACCGGGCCGCACATCATGACGGTGTTTCTGCTCTTCGTTATACAACGGCAGATACTGCACCAGTAAAGGTCTTGGTCCGATGATAGACATATCCCCTTTTAAGATGTTGATAGCTTCCGGCAATTCGTCTAAACTGGTGGCACGGAGGAACTTCCCGAATTTGGTAAGGCGCACTTCGTCAGGCAACAGGTTTCCGTTTTCGTCACGCTTGTCCGTCATCGTGCGGAATTTATAAAGTTTAAAAATCTTTTCATCTTTCCCGGGACGCTCCTGTTTGAAAAAAACAGGTCTTCCCAAAAAGATTGCCACTAAAATGGCAATGATAATGTATAGCCAGGAAAACACTACAAGCGCCAACAGGGAACAAATAATATCGAAAAAACGTTTTCCGAATTTACGGTACATTTTTTTACTCCTTTTTGCTCGTTTAGAATTGAGCTTTGATAATATCGATTACGCGATTCTGCTGTTCTTTTGACATTTTGGTATCAGAAGGCAAGCAGATGCCGGTTTCAAAAATACCTTTGGAAACATCTCCATCGTGCATAAAGTAGTCGCACTCTGCATAGAACGGTTGCAGATGCATGGGTTTCCAGATGGGACGGGATTCAATATTTTCTGCTTCCAGTGCTTCCATCAGTTTTACAGGGTCAGTGCCACGGACTGTCATACAAGAGAGCCAGAAATTGGGAACACCGTAATCACAAACAGGCATCATATCCACGGGCAAATCTGAAAATGCATCCCGATAAGTATGATAAATTTCAGTTTTCTTGGCAACACGGTCATCCAAAGCAGTCAACTGACCTCTGCCAATCCCTGCACAAATATTAGACATTCTGTAATTAAAACCAAGTTCGGTATGCTGATAGTGTCGGGCAGGGTCACGGGACTGGGTAATCCATTTCAGGATTTTTTCCTTTTCTTCTTTGGTTTTGCAAAGAAGCATTCCGCCGCCGGAAGTGGTAATAATTTTATTGCCATTGAAAGACAGCACTCCAAAATCACCAATGGTACCGGTCATTTGTCCTTTATAAGTGGCACCTAAGCTTTCTGCAGCGTCTTCCACAATGGGAACGTTATGTTCTTTTGCCAGTTTTAAAATTTCATCGTAGTCAGCAGACTGACCGTATAAATTCACAACCACAATGGCTTTCGGGTTGGGATATTTCTCAAAAGCTTTTTTTAAAGCCGCAGGTGACATATTCCAGCTATTGGGCTCACTATCAATAAACACGGGGGTGCCGCCCTCATACACAATGGGATTACAGCTTGCCGCAAAGGTCATAGATGTGCAGAATACCACGTCCCCTCTGCCCACGCCTAAATAACGAAGTGCCATATGTAAAGCCGCAGTTCCTGCAGACATGGCAATTGCTTGATCAGCACCGGTTTTTTTGCACATTTCATTTTCAAATTCAGTCACATTTTTTCCCAAAGGAGCAATCCAGTTGGTTTCAAATGCTTCGTTGATATATGCCATTTCCTTTCCACACATATGAGGGGAAGATAAATAAATTCGTTCACCCATGGAAAACTGCACCTCCAAAAGTCTAAAAAAAGATATACTTTAACTACAATATTATAACACACTAATTATAAAATGGCAAGTGATTTTCTCAATTTTCTACGGTTTTTTCGCGGAAAAATTCCTTTTTTCAAACGTTTTTTGCCACAAAAAAAAGAGAAAAGTCGCCCTTTCTCTTTTTTGAATGATAATTATTGATATTTTGCAATCATTTCTGCTTTTTTGATGCTTTTTTGTGATTGATAAGTTTGGCGAATCTGACCAATCAGACCGGTATCTCCGCCAATACGAACCAATTCCGTCTGCAATTCTGAAAGAAGCGATTCCATCTGAGCATCGCATTGTCCTTCCAGGCTATTTCCGATTCCGATATATTTGGAAATTGCTCCCTGTTTGGAGATTTCGCCTCTTTTATATTCTCTCCAGCCCTGCACAACCAAACCGTCTAACTGCCCCACATAACCGGAACGCAACACATAAATCTGCGCAATAATTTCATCTACTCGGGAAGGTGCAGAGTTTGCAGCATTCTGACCGGATGTGTTGGTGGCAACTTCTTCGGAACTTGCGGAATTTCCGCTGTTGGAAGGTGCGTTATCAACAGTTGTGTTTTCGCCACCTGAAGCTTCGGTACCGTTTGCCAATTGAGTTGTGTCGGCAGTTTGGGTATCCCCTGAATTTCCCGACTGTTCGGTTCCTTCTGATGCAGTTTCTCCCTCCACCAAAGATGGTTCCACAGGAACTGCTTTTTTGGTTTTTTCATCCCAACGTTTTTCTCCGATTAAAATTGCAACAGCGTCTTCTTGAGAAAGCTTCCCTGTTTGCAAATGTTTTTCCGCTTCTTCGGGCAATCTGGTAATATCCACACCGGAAACTTCCTCGCACATTTCCTGCAAAGCACTTTCGTTTTTCATTTGCATCTCAGAAAGCTGCTTTGAAGTGTATTTTGTAGCATAATGGATTGCCATAATATTATTCCATTGCCACTTTGCCAAAATGACAAGTCCAATGGCAAGAATCAATAAAATCACCAGCAGAATCCAAGGCCACTTTTTTCGTTTTTTGGCTGTTTTCTGATGATTGTTGTTCAGCTCATTCTGCTGATTTTTTTCTGTCTTTTGTTTTTTGTTTTTCATACAAATTCCTCGCTTCTTGCAGAGATCACATCACTGCTTAGGTACCCAGATATGAGAAATGCATATAATCTTTCGGATTAGACCAGGAATCTCCGCCCCAAGTAAATCCGTACTTTTCAAAAGCGTTGATTACATCACCATAAGGGGTAATGGAATAGGGATTTTCATAAGGTTTCCAGAAACTTCCGATGGTGGTTCCATCCTTATAAATACAATAGTTTTCATTGGCATTGATATCAATGGCAGTTCCCCAGTTATGCTCGCTTCTGCCGCCACGCCAAGCATAAGCACCCAAATCTTTTATGGGGAATTTTTCAGTGCCGTTAAAGATTTCCGTAAACACCTTAACAACCTGATCTGCAATCGCCCAATGAACTGTCAGTTGTGCAGAAGATTCATATTTACTGCCATCTGAACGCATTTTCCAAATTGGAACGGTAACCTTAGCCTGCAAGCCTGCTGCTTCTGTCTGAGTGGTAGGCAAAGCACTCGAAATCGTTTCCATAGCCGGTGTATATATCTGAGGAATATAGATGCTTCTTTCCAAGGTCTGTCCTGCCGCTGTCAAGCTAATCTGATAGGTGCGGTTAGGATAAAAATACAACGGATGGTCAAACCGATCCACATATCGGTACTGGTAGGGACCGTTGGGCGGAATATCCCCTTCATAACGGGAATTTCTCTGTTCTGTAATGGTTAAAACATATTCAGTTCCCGGTGCTAAACGGCTCCAGGTAATGGTATGCTCACCCGATTTCCAATCATTGGTCACATTCCATGTCAATTTACTGTTCACCGCAGTTGCAGTTCCATTGACGTGAAGATTCAAAGAACGCATCAACAGAACGATAGCTTCTTCTTTGGAAACACTATTGCCACCACGGAAACTACCATCATCATAACCGGTGATAACACCTTCAACATACGCCTTTTCCACATAAGGTTTTGCCCATTCGGAAACCGCATAAAAATCAGTGAAAGGGTTTTCATACCAAGCGGGTAATACCAGTTCTTCCCCACTGCAAACTGACTGTAACATTAAAATAATTTTTGCAATCTGCTCTCTGGTAACCGCAGTGTGGGGAGAAAACTTACCGTCACCAACACCATTCATAATACCTAAACGGTATAATGTGTCCGCATCTTTAGAGGCATCCGAAAAAACACTTTGTCCGTTTTTGGGTACAGATTTTCCGGTTGCATTTTCATAAGCACGAACCAAAACGGATGCAAGTTCACCTCTTAACATGGGGGTGCGATAATCATAAAACCCATCCTGCGTTAACACTCCGCTGTTTTTCGCGTCAAGAAGAGCTTCCTCAGCCCAACCGCTGTAAGAAGCGTTGGCAACCATCCCAAAAGCTACAGAAAATGCAAGTATCATCGCCAATAAAAGTGTTGTTTTACGTTTCATGAATCTTACTCCTCAGTCACATTTTTTACAAAGTCTTCTCCGTAAGCTTCGAATAAGAAATAATCTCCGTCGGTTCGTCCCACAAAAATATAGAGGGTAACTTCGTCATCAACCAGTTCAGGATTTGCTTCCAACGATAAATCGTTAAATTCATAACTTGCTCTGGCTTTCACCACAGTATATTCCGTCAATTTCGCTGTCCCTGCCAAAGTTGCAACTTCTTCACAAAAAGCATACTCAAAATCAAAAAACTCTTCAATGGGAACAATTTCCATTTCATGAAGCGTCAGAGTCTTGTAGAATAGTCCGTTAGCATCTGCATCCACTACTGACTGCATTTTTCGTTTTAAATCAGATCCAACAATATGATTTACAAGATACTCATAATCCCCGGTACCGATAGCATAAAAATATTCATACGCCATCAATTCAGCTGGATTGGAAACCACATCTTCAAACAAAAAATGACGCTCCGGTAACTCAATATCGGTTTCCACTGCATAATTAGCATCAGTTGATGCTCCGTTCACATAAGTCAATGCCATATAGTTCACAATATCCTCTTGAGGAAGTTTTTCCTCTTCCTCTTCTGACACCGGCTCAGAATTCTGAGCTTGACAAGCAGTCAGACAAAGAGTCGTTGCTAAAAACAACAACAATAACTTTTTCATTTTCTTCATAATAAATCTCCTAATTTATCGTAAAATATAAATGATGTCTTCCTTACAAATGTTTCAACACTTTTTATATTGTATCACAATTTAAAAAATCTGTCAATAAAAAGACGGCAATCCTCTTTTTGGGAATTGCCGTCTGAATTGATAAAAAGAAATTAAATCGCTTCCACACCAAACATTGCTACGCCGAATGCTGCTTCTTCAGTGTGGTCGGGAATGGTTAATTTCATCTCGAATACTTCTTCAATCACCTGTCTTAAAACAGGATTTTTCCGCACACCGTTTCCCGATGCAACCAATTTTTTTACCCCTTCGTGAGGCATCTTTTGATACAATTGATACAGTTCTTCTGCCATCCCTGTCAAAAGACCTGCCGCAAAGGATTCGGGGGTAAAATTGTCTTCTCCGATGTTTGTAATTGCACCACGAAGGTTGGAATTTTCACGGGTTCCTGCAAAGGTGGTGGAAATATTCACGATATTTCCCGATGCGAGACCTTCCTTTGCCAAAGAATTGATCACATCATAATACGGCTTGTTCTCCAATCCGCATTTGGTAGCAAACTGGCGGAAAAATTTCTCCAACAAAGCATAAGAACGGCCACCGCACAAACAAGAACCGCTGTATAACAAAGAATTCCCGTCATAAGGACGCGCTTCCACCAATAAACTTTCTTCTTCGGGAATTTGATCCGATAACAAAGAAACCTGGCTCCCTGTTCCAATGTTTACTAAAAGGGTTTTATCCGGATCACTGACGGAGCCCATAAATGCCGCCTGATTATCTCCGATTGCCACCGCAACGGGTATTTTTTGATATTCTCCCACCACAGTTTTCTCTGAAGTTACAAGGGG
Organism: Oscillospiraceae bacterium; assembly: GCA_015068645.1. Classification (NCBI taxonomy): domain Bacteria; kingdom Bacillati; phylum Bacillota; class Clostridia; order Eubacteriales; family Oscillospiraceae; species Oscillospiraceae bacterium. The sequence goes on along the minus strand of SVKD01000006.1, from coordinate 2,960 downwards.
TAAAACCCCTTTGGGAATCCCTGCCTTCTCTAATAAATTGGCATCGAAGTCGTTTAGAGAAGTACTGAAAAATCCCCAGGATGCAGCATTGGTAATATGCATCACAGGGCGGGATAATCCACACAGCTTCATGGTGATAAAATCCATAATGGTGCCGGTTACATAGGGGAGGGTCGGCACCTTATTTGTTTGAATCAAATGATATAATGTAGCAAGTCCGTATCCTGCAGGCACACGGGTTTTCGTCAGTTTTTCCAGTTGTTCGCAGGAAGAATTGTCTCCCAAACTTGCCTGCATATCCTGCCAGGTATATAAGGGAGATAACGCTTCTCCATCAGGGGAAATCAAAAGAATTCCGTGCATTTGCCCGGTCACACCGATAGAGGTAACGGAATAGTTTGATAAAATATCGTCTAAAAGTTCTTTTACAATCTCCCAGATGCGATTGGGTGACTGAATAAACTCGCCGGGGTGATCCGAAAGGATTTTGGAATCATTTTCCACGTTATAAATCTGCTGAACGGTTCGCTCTTTGGCATCCAGCACAATCGCACTGACGGTGGTGGTTCCGATATCAAGCCCCACCGCAATTTTTTGATTATTCATTTCTAAAAACTCCCGATTATCTCATAAATAATTCCAAATGAGAAGGCAATGCAAAAGGTAAGGATTTCGGCTCGGTAAGATAATAAAATGCCACCGAGGTAAAATCGTCATATCTGGGGGAATGAACCGGCGGTTCATAAATGCCGTCATCAATGGTCATACGGAAAGATTTGTCAAAACATACGGGATCCTTATCATGCCAACGGTACAACAAGAATCGCTGCTGCACGTTATATTTTTCACGGTTGTCCCCCAAAATGGCATACAATCCTGCATACAAACCGCTATAGGTCTGATACCATTCTGGAACGGTGTCGTTACCGAATGCATAGGAACCGCAAAAATAGTCCTCGGTACCTGTATAGTTAATGGAAGGATAAGTTTCCCCGTCGATATACATCTTCGGTTCCCCTTCACACCAACACCAGCTGGTGCCGTTCACGCCAACTGCAAAAAACATACCCGCAAAGTATCCTTTGCCCTCCACGTTGTCCAAAACGGTATAAGCACGGCCTTTCTGCACGGGATGTTCGTGACGGTACACAGCGTGAAAATATCCTGAGTCTTCTGGGATTTCCCCGTAATAACCGGACACTGCGTAGAATAGATTAACATCTTTGGTACCACGGTTTTCGATGGTGATTTTGCAGTGTTTCCGGAAGGGCATTTCCCAATAACAGTTGTAACCGCGAGTGGGTGCCAGAAGCACCTTGGAAGAATTTAACGTAATAATTTTATGATCTCTGTCCACTCTCACATAAGCCTCATCATAGGGATATCCGAAAAAGGCGGAAGCAGGCGCTTCCACCGAAGGAAACTCGGCATCATCCCAATACATACGGATAATAGACTCGTGACCCAGCAGTCCGCCTAACCAGATATGTGTAATCATACCGGGACCCTCGGCATCTACAATTGTCATGGTTTCCCCGGGTTGCAGTTGAAAACAGGGATTTAATTTTTCGCAGTCACCACCGCGAGTACCGCCGTTACGGGCACCGGTTGGATTTTCCGCAGTAAATGTAAAACTAACACGATTTGAAGGAATTCTGGACATTTCTTTCATCTCCTAATATCAAATTTCTATCAGAAAAACATTGCTGTCAAAACTCTGGTTACAGTGTAGCATAAATTCCAATAATTTGCAAGTAATATTTTGAGAAAAACCAAAACTCCTCATATTTTCTTGACATTTTCTCACGCTTGTTTTATAATAGCAATGAGAAAATTCAAAATGTATTCGGGAGGAAGCTCAGTATGGAACTTACCAATCAAAAAATTGTGTTTTTAGGCGACAGCATCACCGAAGGAATCGGTGTGGCAGACCCAAAAAATATTTACTGGAGACGTTTGGAACAGGACGGCTGTAAGGTGTACGGCTACGGTGTCAGCGGCACCAGAATTGCGCCCCAGGCCACTTTAAGAGTTGACCCAAGAATTGATGATGACTATTTTGCTACCCGTATTCCCAACATGGAAGCAGATGCCGATGTGGTAGTGATTTTTGGTGGCACCAATGACTATGGTCACGGTGATGCTGCACTGGGCTCTATGGATGACCGCACAGTTGACACCTTCTACGGCGCATATCACGATTTGTGCATCAAAATCCGTGAAAAATATCCCAATGCTGCCGTTGTAGTAATGACTCCCCTGCACCGTGATAACGAACACATGGTATATAACGGATTCCACGTTCGCACCGCAGCTTGTTTGGAAACTTATGTGAATATCATTAAAGAAGTGGCAGAATATCATAAGCTGTCTGTGTTGGATTTATATCACGATTGTGACATTAACCCCAACCTGGCAAGCCACAAAGAAAACTATGTACCGGACGGATTACATCCCAATGATGCAGGGCATGAAATCCTTTATAACACCTTAAAAACATTTTTAAAAAATCTGTAATTCTATGAAAAAAAACTCCGAATCATCGGAGGTTTTTTGTTATACTTTTTTATAGTCTCTGTATTAGATGAGTATTGGTGAACAAAAAATATACAAGTTTATAAATATTTATGCCTAACAGTTTTGCTGATTTTATCTTTGATTAGTGACAAATGAGTAAAAGTATGTTATAATATAGTTACTTAATAAGAAACAGACAAATTAGAATTTATCGAATGTCAGTCAATTTTTTTTTGCAAAAGGTATTGACTCTCACGCTCCGTCATAGTGTATACTCTGTTTTGGGAGGTGACAAAATTGAGAATGCAGATTAAGGAATTTGCCGAGTTTACAGGTGTAAGTGTGCGCACACTTCATTATTACGATGAAATAGGATTGTTGATGCCTGCCTATGTGGATAGGTTTACAGGCTATCGTTATTACGACGAAAATTCCCTTCTTCG